>NZ_JBMSEF010000016.1:0-140156 GCF_049446235.1 Enterovirga sp. CN4-39
ATCCTGCTGCTCGGCCTCCTGGGCCGGATTGAAGGGCGTTCCCGATGACGGCTGCCCGCGCTGCAGACACAAGGGACGCACATGGAAAGTAACTTCAAGAACCTGCCCCTGAACCCCTTGAGGGCGTTCGCAATCGCTTCGCGACATCGCACCTTCACCGCCGCGGCCAAGCATATGGGCATCACGCAGGTCGCGATCAGCCGCCAGATCGCCGTTCTCGAGAACTACCTCGGCGTTCAATTATTCGAGCGCCGCTCCCGTTCGATCGTACTGACGGATGTGGGACGGCGTTTCGGACAGGAGGTGGCAGGTCTGTTCGATGACATCGAGCATGCGACGCGCGCATTGCTGTCGGACGAGACCGATACGATCATAAACTTCCGCACCTATCCGACGGTGGCGCGGCATTGGCTTATGCCCCGGATCGGCGGCTTCCTGAGTGCCTATCCGGATTATCGCCTGCGTCTGGACACCACCGTCGAGCCGCTCGATTTTCGAGGCACGCAGCTCGACGTGGCCCTCCAACTTGGGTCGGGGACATGGCGGGACGCAAGAAGCGTTCACCTGCTCGATGAAGCTGTCGACGTAGTCTGCAGTCCGTCCTATGCGCGACTACTAGGAGATCCGGCCGATTTTCGTCGCCTGAACGACGCCACGATACTGCAGGCGAAATACAGACGGCATGAATGGGAGGTCTGGTCGAAGCATGCTGGGGTCGACCTCGCATTCCGCAACATGATGGGGTTTGATTCCTCGCTCTTGACTTATAGCGCGGCTATGAATGGTCTGGGCCTCGCGATTGGTCAACTTGCCTTGTTGAGCGACGAGCTCGCGAGCGGCCATCTGGTGCGACCATTCAGTCTCGAAGTGACGACCGGGATGGCGTTTCACGTGGTCTGGCCGACCACCAAGTCCGTGTCGGTTCAGACACGGCGCTTCATAGACTGGCTCCTAATCTCGTGGGGGCGCGGCCCAGCCTACCACAAGCGCCCGATCACCGTTTAGACCACGATGGGCAGGATCGGCTGCGCACCGGAGGGGATTGGCTTGCCGCGAACGCCCACCCTTCGTCCTCCGGTCGGGGTACGAGCGGACGGAGAACAACCTTCGCGTACTGGTCGCGCAGACAAAGCGCACCTGCAGAATGTGGAGACGAGCGCGCGGGCGGTTCTTGGGGAGCGAGGAAGGCTGTCCGTCGGCTTCAAATCCACCCTTGGACTGGGACTGATATCCAACAGCGAACGGTGGCTGCGACGCACGCAGCAGCGAGGTGCCTGACCAGAAGGCGAGCGGGCGACAGAACTGGTCGGTGAGGGCGTGACCTGGGCGTGCCGCCGCGAGAGCGGCCGATGCCATGGTTCTGCTCCCCGACCCACAATTGTGAGCCTTCACGCCCAAACTGTCGATCACAACCTTTGAGGGGGGACGTCGGCGCTCGCGAGCGCTTCGAATAATCCCGTCCACACGCCCTCGAGGCGCAGCTCACGAAGCGATCGTAGAGCGTCTTCTTCGGCCCGTATGTCTCTCGGGGAGCATCGGCCCATCACCTGCCGACCTCAGCACTTGCACGATGCCGCTGGTCACCTGCGATCATGTCACTGGTTCAGTGCTTTTGGAGCCCCTCATTTCGGCAGGATGCCGCGCTTGGAATCAGCGATTTCAGAGATGAAGCATCCCACATCTGTGCTCAGCTTGGTCGGCACGGCTGCGCTCGTCTCGCGCGGGTTCCTACGTTGGGGCGAGCCGGAGGTAAAAAAGGGAGGGACATCGCGTCGTGAGCCTGCCTCCGCGTGCCCGCGCCCGAGACGCTTGCCGCATATCCCTGCGGTGTCGTCCGCCTCTGCTGCAACATCTGAGGCCGGAAGGGAGGCTATAGGCTCGCTCGAATGGTGGCGCAGTACGGTCCTGAGCGGCCGTTGCTCTCGCTGCGGACTGCTACCAGAAGGCGACCGAGTGGCACCGATCTATCCCGCGCGCCTCCTAACAGAGGATGCTCCGTATGCGGACAAAAATTTCCTGGTCGCCGCACCCCGATCCTCCGCTTTCGGGAATTCGCCTGACCGGCCTCGGTGGCCGAAGCGCAAACTCACCAGTCTGCTGCGCGCACTGTTTGGTCGTTGTGTTCGGCCGGGAGTTCTCCGAAGCGGACATGGCAACCGCCGTTCGCGCCGCCACGTAACCGAGCGAGGCGGAAGCGCAGACCCGCTGCTACCATGCTCCGCCGTGGACACCCTGGGTAGTGTAGTCGGACTGATTACTCGTCGGGCGGTCGCCTGTGTTCTAATTCCTGCATCGAACGGATCGATTTATTCTAATTCCGCGAGCGCCTATATCTGGGTAGGTTCCGGACGGCTAGGCCGCAGCAGCGCCTCACGATCCGGAACGTTCGATATGTCGAAAGTAACCCAGACGAATTTCGCCCAGCTCAAGGACGTGAAGCTGGCCTACTGGGTCTCCGGCGAGGGCGAGCCGGTCATGCAGATTCACGGGTCAGGGTTCGGCCATGGCAATTTCGCGCCGGTCACGCCCATCCTCGCCAGGCGATTCAAGGTCTACGACTACGACCAGCGGGGCTACGGCCGGTCCGACCGGCCTCACCAAACGTATAGCATCGAGGTCTGGGCAGACGATCTGGCAGCGCTGATGGACGCGCTCGGGATCGAGCGGGCGCATATCCACGGCACCTCGATGGGCGGCATGGTCGCGATCGCCTTCGCCGGGAAATATCCGGAGAAGACCAAGTCGGTGATCATCAACTGCGCCGCCGCGAAGCCCGGCCTGTCGATGCGGCTGCGGCTGAAGAACTACATCGACCTTATGGCGATCGATTCCCGCGGGATGGCCAGCCCCATCCTAGGCGAGATGCTGGCTCGGGAAGCCCTGTCGAAGACGCATCTCGAGACCGATCGCGGCCGGGAGGCCGTCTCCACCATTGCCCGCATCGTGCGCGAGAACAACGACGTCGAGGTCTTCACGGCGGCCTCGCGGGCCATCATGGAGATGGACCTCACGCTCTGGCTGCCGAAGATCACCTCGCCCGCGCTCGTGATCGGCGGCGACGAGGACCACATGACCCGCTGGGACCAGGGCCCGAACGGCGTCGGCCAGGAGGGGATCTACCAGGCGATCCGGGGCGCCGAGAAATACGTCATCCGGGGCTCCAGCCACTCCTCCATCTTCGACGCGACGGAGGAGTACAGTCGGGTCGTGCTGGGCTTCCTTCTGCGCCATGCCGGGCTGGGCTCGGCCTGAGGGCCGGGCGCTAAGGTCCCGCCGCGCGCGATCGCACCCGCGATGAAGCCCGCGCCGTTCCGCTACTGCGCCCCGGCCTCGGTGGGGGAGGCGGTCGCGCTCAAGGCCGAGCACGGCTCCGACGCCGTGTTCCTGGCCGGCGGCCAGAGCCTCGTCCCGATGCTGAACCTGCGCCTTGTCAGGCCGGCCCTGGTGATCGATCTCAACCGGATCGCGGGCCTGTCGGAGATCGCGGAGGGGCCGGAGGGGCTGACGGTCGGCGCCATGACCCGCCACCATGCGCTCGAGCGGTCCGACCTCGCGTTCCGGATCTGCCCGCTCTTGCGCGAGGTGCTGGGTCACGTCGCGCACCGGGTGATCCGCAATCGCGGCACCATCGCGGGCTCGCTCGCCAACGCCCATCCGGCGTCGGAGCTGCCGGCGGCCTTGTTGGCGCTGGGCGGGGCCGTCATCGCGCGGTCTCCTGCCGGCTCGCGCCGCATCGAGGCCGACGACCTCTTCCTCTATCCGTTCTCGACGAGCCTCGGCGCCGACGAACTCGTCACGGAGGTGATCTTCCCGGCGCTGCCGGCGGGCACCGGCTACGGCTTCGCCGAGTTCACGCGCCGGCACAGCGATTTCGCCCTGGCGGGTGTCGCGGCCGTCGTCCGGGACGGCAGCGCCCGCCTAGCCCTCGCCGGCGTCGGCCCGAGGCCGATCCTCGTCGACCGACCAGAGCCTGCGGACATCGCCGCGGCGGCCGAGCCGGGCGACGACATCCATGCCGACGCGGAGTACCGGCGCGAGCTCGTCGTGGCGCTCGCCGTGAAGGCGCTGGGCCTCGCCCGCAGCCGGGCGGAGGCGGCGCGGTGACGGACGAGCGGATCACGGTCACGCTGCGGGTGAACGGGGAGCGTCGGAGCGCCGAGGTCGAGCCGCGACTGCTCCTGTCGGACCTCATCCGCCACGAGCTCGGGCTGACCGGCACGCATGTCGGCTGCGAGCACGGCGTCTGTGGCTGCTGCACGATCCTCCTCGATGGCGTCACCGCCCGCTCCTGCCTGATGCTCGCCGCGCAGGCCGACGGCGCGGAGATCAGGACCGTCGAGGGGCTCGCGGGCGATCGCCTCCACCCGCTGCAGCAGGCGTTCCACGAGACGCATGCGTTGCAATGCGGTTTCTGCACGCCGGGGTTTCTCCTGACCGTCTCCGTCTTCCTCGAGGAGGAGCGGCGTGCCGATTTCACCGACGAGGAGATCCGCGAGGCGCTCTCCGGCAACCTGTGCCGTTGCACCGGCTACCAGGGCATGGTCGAGGCCGTGCGGCTCGCCGCCCGGCGGATGTACGGGACCGCCTGACATGGGGGTCGAGGTCTTCGGCCGGCCGGTGCCCCGCCTGGAGGACGAACGCCTCCTGCGCGGCCGGGGCCTCTTCGTCGACGACGTGCACATCCCGGGCGCGCTCCATGTCGCCTTCCTGCGGAGCCCTCTCGCGCATGCCCGCATCCGCGGCATCGGGACGGCCGCGGCCGAGAAGCTGCCGGGCGTCCGGGCCGTCTTCACCCACCGTGACCTCGGGCCGCTGGACCGGCCGCTGCCGATGAAGCGGGGTGAGCATCCGGACGTGATCCATCCGGTGACGGCGCGCCCGATGGCCCGCGAAGAGGCGTTCTATGCCGGCCAGATCGTCGCCATGGCGATAGCGGAAAGCCGCTATCTCGCCGAGGATGCGCTCGACCTCATCGAGGTCGAGTACGAGCCGCTGCCGGTCGTGGTCGGGCTCGAGAAGGCGGCGGCGGACGGCGCGCCGCGCGTTCATCCCGAGGCGCCCGGCAACGTCGCCGGCCGCATCCGCCAGGTCGTGGGAGATCCCGACGCCGCCTTCGCATCCGCCGATCTCGTGGTCTCGGCGCGCCTCGCCCTCGACCGAAGCGCCGCGATGCCGATGGAGACGCGCGGCATGGCGGCCCGCTACGATGCCGCCTCCGGGGATCTCACCGTCTGGACGAATTCGCAGACGCTCGCGCCGCTGCGGTCGGGCATCGCCGCGATGCTCGGACTGCGCGAGGAGAAGGTCCGGCTGATCGTTCCCGACACGGGCGGTGGCTTCGGAGTCAAGGGGTCGGTCCCCTACCCGGACGAGGTGCTCATCCCGTGGGCCGCCATGCGGCTCGGCGAGCCCGTCCGCTGGACCGAGGATCGGATCGAGCACTTCATCGGCTCGCATCACGAGCGCCAGCAGGTCCACTACGTCGACGTCGCGGCCGACCGGGACGGGATCGTGACGGCGCTCCGCGACTCCTTCCTGATGGATAACGGCGCCTTCACGCCCTACGGCATGGAGCTCGGGCGCGTCTCGGCCAGCCATATCGGCGGGCCCTACCGGCTGCCGGCGATCGATGTGGAAGTCGCCGGGATCTACTCCAACGTCATGATGTCGACTCCCTACCGCGGCGCCGGCCGGCCGCATGCCTGCTTCGTCTACGAGCGGGTGATGGACCGGGTGGCCCGGAGGCTCGGGCTGGACCGCGCCGAGGTGCGGCGCCGCAACTTCATCCGCCGAGACGAGTTCCCCTACCCGCGCGAGGGGCTGTCCACGGTCGACGACTGCACCGTCACCCTCGACAGCGGCGATTATCATCGGCAGCTCGACATGCTGCTGGAGGCGATCGGCTATGCCGGCTTCCCGGCCGAGCAGGAGGCGGCGCGCCGCGAGGGCCGCCATCTCGGCCTCGGCCTCGCATGCTACGTCGAGGCGACCGGGATGGGCCCGTACGAGGGCGCCAGGGTCGAGATCCTGGCCTTGAACGGAAGGCTCCTCGTGGCGACGGGCGTGACGACGCAGGGCCAGTCGCACGAAACGACCTTCGCGCAGATCGCCGCGCAGGAGCTCGGCGTTCCTGTCGAGGACGTGACGGTCGTCACGGGCGACACGCAGGCCTTTCGCTGGGGGGTCGGGACCTATGCCAGCCGGGCGCTCGTGATGAGCGGCAACGCCATCGCCCAGGCGGCCCGGACGGTGCGTGCCAAGGCGCTCCTCCTCGCCTCCCGGATGCTGGAGATCGACGAGAGCGAGCTCGAGCTGTCGGACGGCTATGTCAGGGCGCGGGGCTCGCGCAACCTCGCCCTCAGCTTCCGCCAGCTCGCGATTGCGGCGCGCCCCGGCCGCTGGCCGCCCCCCGGCGGGGCGGTCGACCCGGAGATCGCCGCGATGGCGGCGCTGGCGCCGCCTTGGCCCCGCACCGCGCCGGGCCAGTCCGCTCCCCTTGCGGCCGGCGAGGAACCTGGGCTCGAGGCCACCTCCTACTTCGCCGCCCGGAACGCCGCCTGGGGAAGCGGGGCGCATGCCGCGGTGGTCGAGGTCGATCCCCGGACGGGCGACCTCACGTTTCTCCGCTACGCGATCGTCCACGATTGCGGGAGGGTGGTGAACCCGAAGGTGGTCGAGGGCCAGATCCTCGGCGGCCTCGCGCAGGGCATCGGCGGGGCCTTCTACGAGCGCATCGCCTATGACGAGGACGGGCAGCTGACGAACGGCTCGCTCATGGACTTCCTCGTGCCGTACGCGACCGAGGTTCCGAACCCGACGATCCTGCATCTCGAGACGCCCTCGCCGTTCAACCCGCTCGGCATCAAGGGCGTCGGCGAAGCCGGCACGATCCCGGTCGCGGCGCTCCTCGCCTCCGCGGTCGAGGACGCGCTCTCGCCCTTCGGGATCGAGGTGGACGAGATGCCGCTCGATCCGGCCCGCATCCGCAAGCTCGTCCGCGAGGCGGAGGGACGCCGCCCCGGCGCGCCGTAACTGGACCGACATGGACATTCACTCGCCAAGATCCCTCGACGAGGCGCTCGCCCTGCGGGCCGCCCATCCGGAGGCCGTCATCATCTCGGGCGGCACCGACATCATGGTGCAGATGAACTTCAGGCGTCTCAGGCCGGCCGCGATGCTCAATCTCGCGGAGGTGCCGGAGCTGCGCGGCTGGAGCCTGGACGGCGACGTCGTGCGGATCGGTGCGGCGCTCACCTATACCGAGCTCCAGGCGCCCGACCTCGCCCGGCTGCTGCCCGCCCTGGCAGAGGCGGCCCGGAGCGTCGGCTCGCCACAGATCCGCAATCGCGGCACGATCGGGGGCAATCTGGGAACCGCCTCGCCGGCTGGCGACGCGCTGCCGCCGCTACTCGTGAACGGCGCGGAGGTGGAGCTCGCGAGCGTCCGCGGACGCCGCTCCGTGCCCCTGAAGAGTTTCCTTCTCGGGCCGAGGCGCAACGGGCTCGCGGCCGACGAGATCATCACCGCGGTGACCGCCGGGACCGGGGGGCGGCAGACCTTCCTCAAGGTCGGCCCCCGCAACGCCATGGTCATCTCGGTCGTCTCGCTCGCGATCCGGATCGACGAGGCGAAGGGCACCGTCCGGGGGGCCTTCGGATCGGCCGCCCCGACCGCGATCCTCCTGGAGGAGCCGCTCGGGCAGGAGGACGGCTTCCCCGACCGGCTCGCGGCCGCGGCCGCGCCCATCGACGACATCCGCGGCACAGCCGCCTATCGCCGCCATGCGCTCGGAATCCTCGCGCGCCGCGCGCTGGCGCGTCTCCGTTCTGGTGACCAAACATGCTGATCGAGCTGACCGTCAACGGCGAGAGCCGCGCCGCAGTGATCGACCCACGGGCGAGCCTGCTCACGATACTACGGGAGGACTTGGGGCTGCCCGGGGCGAAGAACGCCTGCGAGCAGGGCGAGTGCGGATCGTGCTCGGTCCAGATCGATGGCCAACTCGTCTGCGCCTGCCTCGTCCTCGCGGCGCAGGCGGCCGGCCACGAGGTCGTGACCGTCGAGGGCCTCGCGCCGGTGGGCCATCTGCATCCCGTGCAGGAAGCCTTCGTCGAGCATGGCGCCGTGCAATGCGGGTATTGTACGCCCGGCTTCGTGGTCGCGGCAGCCACGCTCCTCGACCGCCGCAATTCCGTCCCGACTGAAGACGAGATCCGGGAGGCGCTGTCCGGCAATCTGTGCCGCTGCACCGGCTACGGGGCCATCATCAACGCCGTCCAGGCGGCGGCCTCCCGATGAGCGCGTTGCTCGACATGGATGCGGGCGGCGCCCGCGAGGCGCGGGTCGGCGACAGCACCCGCAAGCTCGACGGCCTCGACAAGGCGCGCGGCGCCTTCACCTTCTCGGGCGACCTCGTCGCGCCCGGCATGCTGGCCGGCGCAACCGTGCGGAGCCCGCACGCCTATGCCCGCATCCTCTCCGTCGACACGGCCGTGGCGGCCGCGATGCCCGGCGTGCATGCGGTCATGACCCATGCCGACGTGCCCGGCTCGAAGTTCTTCGGCCACGTCTTTCGCGATCAGCCGGTCCTGGCCTTCGACCGGGTGCGCTATTTCGGCGAGCCCGTCGCCGTGGTCGCCGCCGAGACGGCGGAGCAGGCCTATGCCGCCGCCGCGAAGGTCCGGGTGGCGTATGAGCCTCTCCGGCCGATCGTGGACCCCGAGGAGGCTCCCTACCGGGAGCCCCTTCACGAGGCCCACCCGACCATCTACGCCGATCCGGAGATCGGGTATGTTGAAGAGCCGATGCGCAACGTGGTGCGCAAGCTCCGCATCGTGCATGGCGATCCGGCCGTGCGCGGAGAAGTCGTCGTCTCCGGCTTCTACGAGGTCGGCATGCAGGACCAGGCCTTCCTGGGCACCGAGTCCGGCCTTGCCGCGCCGGACGGGCGGGGCGGCATCGACCTGTACGTGGCCAGCCAGTGGCTGCACCTCGATCTGGCGCAGATCGCGCCCTGCCTCGGCCTCGCCGAGCAGGATGTCCGGGTGCATCTCGCAGGGGTCGGGGGCGCCTTCGGCGGCCGCGAGGACATCTCGGTCCAGATCCATGCCGCGATGCTCGCCCTGAGGACCCGGCGGCCGGTGAGGTTCGTCTATTCGCGGGAGGAATCCTTCGTCGGCCATCCGCACCGGCATCCCGCCCGGATGTGGTACGAGCACAGCGCCGACCGGGACGGGCGCCTCGTCAGCGTGCGGGCGCATATCCTGATGGACGGAGGGGCCTATGCCTCGACCTCGTCGGGCGTGATGGCGAACGCCTGCAAGCACGGCGTCGGTCCCTACCGGGTCGACAATGCGCTGATCACGGGCGCCGCCGTCTTCACCAACAATCCGCCCTGCGGCGCGATGCGGGGCTACGGCGCGGTCCAGTCCTGCTTCGCCGTCGAGGCGCAGATGGACAAGCTGGCCTCCGCGCTCGGAATGGATCCGGTCGAACTCCGGCTCTGCAACGCGATGGACCTGGGCGACCGGTTGCCGATCGGGCAGGAGATCACCGGCTCGCTGCCGACCGCCGAGGTCATCCGGCGCTGCGCCGCGCTGCCGATGCCGCCGCTCGAGCCGACTGCGGGACGGGACCCGATCCGGCTGCCGGGTGGGGCCGGGAACACGACGCGGGGCGAGAGCGTGCGCCGCGGCGTCGGCTTCGCGGTCGGGTTCAAGAACATCTGCTATTCGGACGGCAACGACGATTACTGCACCGCGCGGATCAGGCTCCATGCGGACCCGGACGAGGGCATCGTCGCGGAGATCCACTCGGCGGCCTCCGAGGTCGGCCAGGGCGTCACCAACGTCATCCGGCAGGTCGTGAACACAGAGCTGGCGGTGGATCGTGTGGTCCTCGCGCCGCCCTCGACCGCGAGCGTCGGCTCCGCCGGCTCCTCGTCGGCCTCCCGCCAGACCTTCATGACGGCGGGAGCCGTCCAGCAGGTATGCCGCCTCGCCCGCGAGGAGCTGGAGCGGCGCGGAGGTCGGCTCTCTCCGGGGGACGAAATCGACATCGAGCGGATCTACCGGCACGTCCCGACCGGTCCGCTCGCCCCGCGGGACGGCCAAGCCACGACCGACCGGGCGCTGGTCGCGCTCGCTTGCGCGGCGATGCGGGTGGTGGTCGAGGTCGACGTCGAGCTCGGGCTCACGCGCGTGGCTTGGATCGGCATCTCGCAGGACGTCGGGCGGGCGATCAACCCGATCGCGGTCCGCGGCCAGATCGAGGGCGGAACCGCGCAAGGCCTCGGCCTCGCCCTGATGGAGGAGATCCAGCTCCACGACGGCGTCATCGCCAATGCCAGCTTCACCGATTACCTCATCCCCACGATGCTCGACATGCCACGGATAGCCGCCGACCTCGTGGAGGAGGCCGAGCCGGTGGCGCCCTATGGCCTGAAGGGCGTCGGCGAGCCGCCGACGGTCGTCGCGACCGCCGCGATCCTGGCCGCCGTTCGGGATGCGACCGGAAAGCCGCTCACCCGCACGCCCGTGCGGCCGGACGACATCGTCTTCGGATCGGGGGCGGCGGGAGCCGCCCCCGATCCCGCGAAGCTGCCCGCCTGGCCGCCGGTCTGACCGGTGCCGGTCTACGCGGCCCGAAACATGCGTCACGCGGGGAATTCCGCGACGTCCTGTCAGAAACCGGAGGGTTCCGATGAGCAAGGGTGAGTTCGACCTCGTGGTCCGGGGCGGGACGGTGGTGACCGCCTCCGACACGTTCGAGGGCGAGATCGGCGTCCGGGACGGCCGCATCGAGGCGGTCGGGCGCAATCTCGGCCGCGGCACCGAGGAGGTCGACGCGACGGGGCGCCTCGTCCTGCCGGGCGGGATCGACTCCCATTGCCACCTGGAGGAACTCGGCGAGGACGGAGGCGTCCAGGAGGAGAGCTTCGCGTCCGGCTCGGCCGCGGCGCTCGCGGGCGGAACGACCTCTTTCATCTGCTTCCTGCCGCAGTGGAAGGGGCACACGCTGGCGCAGAGCGCGCCTGGCTACGAGGAACGCGCCCGTCGCTCGCGCGCCGATTACAGCTTCCATCAGATCATCACCGACCCCACGCCCGAAGTGATCGAGAAGGAGATACCGGCTCTCGTCGCTCGCGGGGTGCGGAGCCTGAAGGTCTTCCTCACCTACGACCCTCTCCGGCTCACGGACGGCGAGTTCCTGAAGGTGCTCGCGACGGCCCGGCGCCTCGGCGCGCTGGTGACCGTGCATTGCGAGAATTTCGAGGCGATCGGCTGGCGCATCCAGGCGCTTCTCGCGGCCGGGCTGACGGACCCGCTGCAGCATGCCTGGTCGCGCCCGCCCGTCGTCGAGCGCGAGGCGACGCACCGGGCCATCGCCCTGGCGGAGCTCGTCGACCAGCCGATCCAGATCTTCCACGTCTCCTGCGCGGAGGCCGCAGCTGAGATCGCCCGCGCCCGCGCCCGCGGCGTGAAGGTCTGGGGCGAGACCTGTCCACAATACCTCACGCTCTCGCACGATGATCTCGTGCAGCCCGATTTCGAGGGCGCGAAGGCCGTCTGCTCGCCGGCCCTTCGGGAGAAGGGGGAGGCGGAAAGGGTCTGGCGCCACATCCAGGACGGCACGCTCGACATCGTCACCTCGGACCATTGCGGCTTCTCGTTCCACAGCGCGAAGAAGAACCCGGGCAGCAGCAGCTACGGCCAGGGCGGCGCGGTCGCCCGCCCGGACGGCATGCCGGCCTTCAACGCGATCCCGAACGGCGTGCCGGGCATCGAGACCCGCCTGCCGGTGCTGTTCTCGGAAGGCGTGTCGAAAGGCCGGATCAGCCTCAACGACTTCGTACGGCTCACGGCCGCAAACCCCGCCCGGTTGTTCGGTCTCGCCGGGAAGGGCAGCATCGTGCCGGGTGCGGATGCGGACCTCGTGGTCTGGGATCCCGATGCCGAGCGCAGCGTGCAGAACGCCGCCCTCCATCACGCGATCGACTATACGCCCTGGGAAGGCCTGAAGGTGAAGGGTTGGCCCACGGTGACGGTACGTCGGGGCGAGGTGACCGCGCGCGACGGCGAGGTGCTCGCACAGCCCGGATCGGGTCGCTTCCTCCCCCGCGGCCCCTACTCTTTCATCGCGCCCACCGGGCGGGTCCCGGACGGGTTCGACGCCTCGCGCTACGCCTGACCCGGGGCCGCGGGAGCCGCCGGGGTGGCCCGGCGCTCCCGCCATCCTATACTTCGGCCGGCAACGGGACGCGATCGAGCCGGAGATGGACCGCGGAGACAGATACTTCCTCATGGTGGCGACCACCGGGTCGCTGCGGAAGGCTGCCGACCAGCTGCGTATCGCCTCCTCGGCCATCAGCCGGCAAATCGCCATGCTGGAGGACGAACTCGGCATCGAGCTGTTCGAACGCGCCCGGCAGGGGATGGCGCTGACGCAGGCCGGCGAGATCTACCTGGCCTATGTCCGCAACGCCTCGCAGGAGGCCGACCGCGTCCACTCGGAGCTGGACGCGCTCAAGGGGCTGCAGCGCGGGCATGTCAAAGTGGTGACCGTCGAGGGGCTGGTCTCCGATTTCGTGATGCGGGCCTGCCTCGACTTCCGCCGGCGCTATCCGGGGGTGACGCTCGAGCTCTCGACGGCGGGCAGCCATATGGTCACCCGTTCCATCCTCGAGCGAGAGGCGGATATCGGCATCTCGATGAACGCCAAGGACGAGGATGGGATCGACGTGATCTTCAGCCAGGAAGATCCGCTGCTCCTCGTGATGGCGCCCGACCACGAGCTCAGGCGGGCCGACGCGGTGAGGATCACCGAGGTCGTCGCGCAGTTTCCCTTCGCCCTACCGCCGCCCTCGTTCGGTATACGCAGCCTCGTCGATGCCTGCGTGCCGGACCGGCTCTCGCCGGCGTTGGTGACGAACTCGATCGAAGCGCTGCGGGCCTTCGCCCGCCTCGGCCACGGCGTGACCTTCCTGCCGAGCCTGGCCGTGCGCGAGGATCTCGCCTCGGGCCGGCTCGTCGGCGTCCGGCTCGCGGATCCCCGTCTCCGCGGGATGGTGACCGATGTCTACATCGCCCAGGGGCGCCGTCCGCCGCTCCCGGCGGAGAAGCTCCTGTCCTGCCTCAAGGCTGCGCTTTGATGCACGCGGGCGAGGCAGATGCCGCCCAGCTACCGAGCAGATGCGCAATGTTCGAAATCCGGCAACGACAAGTCTGATTTATTCTAATTGTGGGGCTGAAACAGCCTCGCTAGCGTTTCCTTCAGATGTTGGCAAAGCGATGACGCCGGGGCTTGCGTCATTATCGGGCAGCGCCGGGCCTGCGGCAGGCGAGCGCAAAACTGAAGGGGAGCAACATGAGAAAGAGCTCGATGGTTGCGATCTGGGCCGCGTCGCTGGCGCTGGGGATGCAGTTGGCCGCAGCCAAGGCAGATGTGAAGTTCGGGGCGCTCTATCCCCTGAGCGGCGAGCTGGCCTTGCTGGGCGAGGAAAGCCTCCGGGGCGTCGAGCTTGCCGTCGAGGAGATCAACGCGGCAGGGGGCATGAAGGGCGAGAAGATCACCCTCGTAAAGGGTGATGCGGTCGACAACAACCAGGCCATCGGCGAGACGCGCCGCCTGATCTCGGTCGAGCGGGTCGCGGCCATTTTCGGAACGTTCTCCTCGGCCCGGTCGATGGCGGCCACGCAGGTGGCCGAGCTCTCCGGCGTTCCCTATTTCGAGTTGATCGCGGTGTCGGACGACATCACCTCGCGCGGCTTCAAGTACGTTTTCCGCGCCAATCCGAGCTCGCGCGAGTTCGGGGCAGCGGCCGCCCGCGCCGTCAGCGAGCTCGTTGCGCCCGCGATCGGCGCGGATCCGAAAACGCTGCGGGTTGCCATCATCCACGAGGACAGCGCCTTCGGCTCTTCCGTGAGCAAGGGCCAGGTCGCAGTCGCGAAGGAGTTGGGCCTGAACGTCGTTGCCACGATGCCGTATTCGGCGGGGGTGGTCGACATGTCCTCGATTATCCTCCGGCTTCAGAGCGAGAAGGTCGATGTCGTCCTGCAGACATCCTACGAGAAGGATACGGTCCTCTTCCTGCAGCAGTCCAAGGAGATCGGCTTCAAGCCGAAGGCGGTGATCGGCGCGGGCGGCGGCTACCTGCTGCAGCCGGTCGCCGATGCGGTCGGCCACAAGGTCATCCAGGGGGCGCTCGTCGTTGCCGAGGCTCATTACGACATCAATCCCGCCGCCGCGCCCGGACTCGGCGCCTTCGTCGAGGCCTACAAGAAGAAGTACGGCGCCGCGCCACGCTCCGGCCACAGCCTCATCAACTATGCGGGCGCAAAGGCGATCCTCGAAGCGCTCGGCAAGGCGCCCTTCCTGAAGGCCGACGACATTCGGCAGGCCGTCATGGCGCTCGACCTGCCGAGCGGCGCCTCGGCGGTTGGCTGGGGCTTCAAGTTCGACCCGAACGGGCAGAACCAGCGCGCCCAGATGCTCGCGATGCAGTGGCAGGACGGTAAGCTCGTCACGGTCTTCCCGAAAGCCGCCGCGGTGGGCCAGATCGTCGGCCCCACGAAATAGGTTGGCCGGGCTCGTCGCCGTGACGTCGCCCGCGCTGGCCGGACATCACCGTCCCAAGCTCCGCTCAGAACCATGACAACGTTCCTCCAGCTCGTTTTGAACGGGCTGATGCTCGGCGGATTGTTCGCGATCGTCAGCATCGGTCTGACGCTCGTCTTCGGCATCGTCCGGGTCGTGAACTTCGCCCATGGCGAGTTCCTGATGATCGGGATGTATGTTGTCTATCTCTCGACCACGGCGTTCGGAATCCATCCATACCTCACGGCGCCGCCCCTCGTGGTCGGCTTCTTCATCGTGGGGCTCGCAGTGCAGCGCTTCGTGATCCAGCCGCTGCTGGAGGCCCGTGATCCCCACGTCCAGATCTTCGCGACCGTGGGTATCTCCATCGCGCTCATCAACCTGGCCCTCCTGCTTTTCGGGGCGGATATCCGGGCGACTCCATCGGGCGGCACCCGCGTGCCGGTGCAGGTCGGCCCTTTTCGCCTGCTCGTCGGGCAGATCGTCATGTTTGCCTGCGGCGTCGTGGTCGTCCTCGGCCTCCAGTACTTCCTGACCCGCACCCATCTCGGCCGGGGCATCCGGGCGACCGCGCAGAACCGGCCGGCCGCTCAGCTGATGGGCGTGGACGTCAAGGCGATCTACATGATCACCTTCGGCATCGGCCTGGCCTGCGTAGGGCTCGCCGCGGCCCTCGTGGCGCCGATGTACCCGGTAGCGCCGACGACGGGCATCTACTTCGTCCTGATCGCCTTCGTGGTGGTCGTCCTGGGCGGGATGGGCAGCGTAACGGGCGCCTTCATCGGCGGACTGATCATCGGTCTGATCGACAGCCTGAGCGGCTACTACATCGCCCCGAGCCTGAAGGAGGTCACCATGTTCGGCCTCTTTCTTCTCATCCTGATCTTCCGGCCGACCGGTTTGTTCGGTCTCGGCCGCGGCTCCGAGTAGGTCGCGATGTCACGCTCGCCCTCCGGCAAGGCCGTCCGGCCCGCGCGCCCTCCGCTGGACCTCGAGATCAGGCTCCTCCTCGGCCTGCTGCCGGTTCTCATCATCCTGCCGCTGCTCATCGGCAACTCATTCGTCACCCACGTCTTCGTCACGATCTGCCTTTACGGCGCCCTGGCCACAGCGTGGAACATCGTCGGCGGCTATGCCGGACAGCTCTCGTTCGGTCACGGGATCTTCTACGGTATCGGGGGATATGCGGCGGTCTTCCTCGCCCAGGCGGGCATCTCGCCCTGGGCGGGGATGTTCGTCGGGGTCGCGTTGGCGGTCGTGGTAGCCCTCGCGATCAGCTATCCCTGCTTCCGCCTGCGGGGTCCGTTCTTCTCGCTCTCGACCATCGCCTTCATCGAGGTCTTCCGGCTCCTCGCCCTCCATTTCAGCGCCTGGACCGGAGGCGCCTCCGGCCTGATGGTGCCCCTCAACATCGGCTGGGCGTGGATGATCTTCCGCGAGCGCGAGCCGTCCCTCTTCATTGCGGCTGGGCTCCTTGCGCTAACCCTCGCGGTGGCCGGCTGGATCCGCCGAAGCCGTTTCGGCTATTACCTGATCGCCAGCCGCGAGCGCGACGCATCCGCTCGCGCCGCGGGCATCAACACGGTCGCGGTCCGGCTTTGGGGCGTCGGGGTTTCGGCTGCGCTGACCGCGATGGTCGGCACCTTCCACGCAATGTACATGACATTCGTCGAGCCGCAGGCAATGTTCTCGCTCGCCTTCTCGATCCAGATCGCGATGTTCGCGATCATCGGCGGGCTAGGCACCGTTGCAGGACCGCTTCTCGGGACCCTAATGGTTGTCCCCCTGACGGAGCTTGCTCGAGGCTGGCTCGGCAGTTCGGCCCTGGGGCTGCACGGACTCGTCTATGGCCTCACGCTCGTCGTCATCGTCCTCTTCATCCCCGACGGGCTCATGGGCCTTATCCGCAAGCGGCTCGCGCGCACCAGGGAAAATGCGGCGCCGGCGCCCTTCGATTCCGGGCCGCTGCAGCCGGCCTCCGCGGTCGCGCCGGCCAGTAACTCCGCTGCCGTTCCGGCCGGCAGACCTCCAATCCTGGTCGCGGAACGCCTGGACAAGCGCTTCGGCGGCCTCGTCGTGACGAACGACGTCAGCCTCGAACTCGCCGAGGGCGAGATCCTCGGCATCATCGGCCCGAACGGCGCGGGCAAGACGACGCTGTTCAACATGCTGTCAGGTGCGATCAGCCCCGATTCCGGATCGGTGAAGCTGCGTCTCGCTGATGGAAGGGTGATTGAGCCGCGGACGGAGCACGCCTCAGCCCGGGCCGGCATCGGCCGGACGTTTCAGATCGTGCAGCCTTTCGCGGCCCTGACGGTCACCGAGAACATCATGGTGGGCGCCTTCCACCGCCATGCCTCGCCGGCCGATGCCCGCGCGCAGGCCCTCTCGGTGGCCGAGCGAATGGGCCTTTGGGGCTACCGCGACGCCGAAGCCCGCAGTCTCACGGTCGGCGGGCTGAAACGCCTCGAAATAGCGCGCGTCATGGCGATGGAGCCACGCATACTGCTTCTCGACGAGGTGATGGCCGGCCTGAACCAGACTGACGTCAACCTCGCTATCGACCTTGTGCGGTCTATCCGGGATTCCGGCGTGACGATCGTTGCTATCGAGCACGTGATGCAGGCAATCATGTCGCTTTCCGATCGCGTCATTGTCATCAATGCCGGGCGCATCGTGGCTTCTGGCAAGCCTCAGGACGTGGTCCGCGATCCTGTGGTCGTCGAAGCGTATCTGGGACAGGACGTCTCGACGGACGAGGTCCCGGCATCCGAACCGGCGGTGGGAGGGGTTCCGGCGCCCCCGCCTGCTCGCGGGCGAGATCCGAGCCATGCTCCAGCTTCGTAACGTCAGCGCCGGCTATGGCGGCGTCGTCGTCCTCCAGGACGTCTCGGTCGATGTCGCCCCGGGCGAGGTCGTCACAATCGTCGGTGCGAACGGCGCCGGCAAGACGACCACGTTGCGCACGATCGCCGGCCTGCTCGCCCCGCAAGCCGGCAGCATCACGCTCGACGGCGATCGGATCGACGGGCTTGCGCCTCACGTTGTGGTCGAGAAGGGGATCACGCTCGTACCCGAGGGCCGGCAGCTCTTCCCGTTCATGAGCGTGCGGGACAACCTTCTGATGGGCGCCTACAGCAGAAAGGCCCGGGGCCAGGCAGGCAAGACCCTCGCCGAGATGGTAGACCTGTTTCCGCGCCTCGGCGAGCGCCTCGACCAGCTGGCAGGCTCCCTGTCCGGGGGCGAGCAGCAGATGGTCGCCATCGCGCGCGGACTGATGTCCCGGCCGAGGCTTCTGATGTTTGACGAGCCCTCGCTCGGCCTCGCGCCGATCATGGTCAAGCATGTATTCAGGACGATCGACTGGATCGTGCAGACCGGGACGACGATCCTGCTCGTCGAGCAGAACGTCTTCCAAACCCTCAGCATCGCACATCGCGCCTACGTGCTCGAGAACGGCGCGATCCGGCTATCAGGAACCGGCCGGGAACTGCTGGGGAACGACCACGTCCGGCGCGCCTACCTGGGCATCTGACCTAGCACGGGGCCCCAAATTGCATCGCCCGCTCAGCCATCCCGATGAGGATGCCCGCAGCACGATCCTGAACGCTCGCGACCGGACGCGGCCGATGGGGCCAGTCAGGTCTGCGAACCGTGAGCCCGGAGGAGCCTTGCACGCAGCCCCTGGCGAGCGGCTGGTCCGGAGCCTTCTCTGCCCGAACCTCTCGGGCGTCGAAGCAAAAAAAAGGGGGCGCGGCCGAAGCCGCGCCGCCCCAGATCTCGGCGAGTGTCTCAGGCGAAGCGGAAGTCGTCCGCCGTGATCGTGCTGAGCTGTGTGTGGGTGAGCGTGAGCGAGGTGTCCGCATCCAGCGTGAACACCACGTCATCACCGACCTGCTGGGCGATAGACATCGCCTGGGCGTAGCTGCCGCCGCCGACGAACTCGATCAGATCGGTGTCGGACCCCGAAGCCGAGAAGTCCCGGATCGTGTCGTGCCCGGTGCCGAACCCGAACACGAAGGTGTCTTGGCCCGAACCACCCGTCAGGACGTCGTTCCCGGCGCCGCCGACGATCCGGTCGTCGCCGGACCCGCCGCTGATCACGTCATTACCGGTCCCGCCAAGCAGGATGTCGTCGCCGGAGCCGCCGTTCATCACGTCGTCGCCTGCGCCGCCGTCGAGCGTGTCGTCGCCGGAGCCGCCATTCAGCACGTCGTGTCCTGCCGCACCGAACAGGGTGTCGTCGCCTGCGCCGCCCGTCAGGGTGTCGTTACCGTCGCCGCCATCGAACGTGTCGTCGGCGTTGCCGCCGATGACCTGGTCGTTGCCCGCCCCGAATAGCAGGTTCTCGATATTCGTGAAGGTGTCGGCACCGATGCCTGCCCCCGAGACGCGGCCTTCGGCGAAGTCGACATAGATCGGACCGGTCGCACGGGCGAGGAATAGGGTGTCGTAGCCAGCCCCGCCGTCGATGACGTCATTGCCGGCGTCGGCCAGGATCGTGTCGTCGCCGTCGCCAGCATAGATCACGTCATCGCCGTCTCCGGCGTAGATGTAGTCGTTGCCGGCCCCGCCGTAGACCACGTCGTTCCCCATGCCCGCCGTGATGTCGTCGTTGCCGTCGCCACCATCGATCGTGTGACCGTTGAGGATCCAATCGCTGACCACGATGCGGTCGTTGCCGGCGCCGAGCTTGATCGTGCCCGTGACGTTGGAGCCGACATAGAGGTTCACGACGTCGTCGCCGTCGCCCATGTCGATCGCCGAGCCGCCCGTCGCCGTAATGGCGCCGGAATTGCTCAGCCGGTCGGCCCCGCCACCCATCGAGATGCCCCCGATGATCCGGCCGCTGCTCTGGTTCAGGATCTCGTCGGCGAAGTTGCCGACGAGATTAATCGCCTCGTTACCGCGCAGGTCGATCGCAGGCGTGCCCGCCGGCACCGCTTCCGGCCCCTTGCCGTCACCCTGGATCAGGCCTTCGTTGTTGATGAAGGTGGTGCCCAGGGCGTCGCTGTTGCCCGAATTGTCGACCTGGATGGCGCGACCGTAGCCGCGGATCTCGGCATTCGCGCCGTAGTTCAGG
This sequence comes from Enterovirga sp. CN4-39, assembly GCF_049446235.1. NCBI lineage: Bacteria > Pseudomonadati > Pseudomonadota > Alphaproteobacteria > Hyphomicrobiales > Methylobacteriaceae > Enterovirga > Enterovirga sp. CN4-39. The sequence continues at coordinate 19,679 of NZ_JBMSEF010000016.1, forward strand.
ATCGTGCCGCCGCCGGCGGCGATGCCTTCGGAGATGTTGGCCTCTCCGTCCTTCACGCCATGATGGCCGACGCCAGCCACCCGCCCGTAGTTCAGCAGATAGACGAGCCCGTCGACGTCGATCGCGTCGCCGTCGCTGTCGGCGAACTCGGCCGAGCGCCCTTCCATGGTGCCGCGGTTGGTGATCCGGACAGTGTTCTCGGCACCGCCATCGCTGTCGATGTTCACGGCCGAGCCGTTGCGGCCGATCATAGCGCCGTCGTTGACGATCGTGACGGCCTTCTCGCCCGTGACGGCGTGCTTGGCGCCCTCGATCGTGGCGCCGGCATGGTTGTTCACCACGCCGCCCGCATCACCCTGGAAGTCGATCGCATCACCACCGCCGACGAGGCCATCCGCCGCGCTGATCGTGCCCCAGTTGTTGACGACGCCGTCCACGCCGGCCCGGATCAGGTCCGCGCTGTCGTGGCTCGGGCCGACATTGGTGATCAAGCCGCCCGCCAGGTTGTTGATGATCCCGTTCGCGCCGCTGGCATCGAAGGCGCGGAAGTCGATCACCCGACCGCCGGCGGAAGCCTCGATGACGCCCGCGTTGTTAAGTGTGATCGTGGCATCGGCCTGCCCGGCACCGGTCGGGCTGACCTGGCCGCGCACGATGCCGCCGGCCGCGTTGTTGAACACTATTGTGCCGGCGACGCCAGCTACCGTGTCGAGCGTGCGGCTCGCCTCGACCAGGCCTGCATTGTCGACCACGACGTTGCCGCTGCCTTCCCACACAATGCTGTTGGCGAGCTTGCCGCCGGCCTCAATCTGGAGGCGATCGTCGCCGTTGCGGCGAACCGCGGACGTGACCGTGCCGCCATTCGCGATCCGGATCTCGTCGTAAGAGGCGCTTTCGGAAATCGACCAGCTGCCGCTGACAACCGCCAGCTTCTCGACATTGGCAGCCACGCCGAAGGCGCCGGTGCCGGGGCCGTCGAGGCGAACGGTGTCGACGCCTTCGCCGCCGTCGATCGTGTCCGTGCCGTCATCGGTGCCGATCACAATCGTGTCGTTGCCGGTGCCGCCGCTGAGCACGTCGTTGCCCTCGCCGCCGATGAGCTCGTCATCGCCGGCCTCGCCGAGGAGGATGTCGTCACCCTCGCCGCCCACCAAGCGGTCGTTGCCGTCGCCGCCGAGCAGCGCGTCGTCGCCTTCGTCGCCCTCGAGCATGTCGTTGCCCGCACCGCCGCGGATCAGGTCGTCACCCGAACCGGTCCGGACGATGTCGTCGCCTGCGCCCGCGTCTACGTCGAGGTCGCCCTCGCTCTCGGTCGCATCGAGCGTGTCGTTGCCGGAGCCGAGCCGGATCTGGCCGAAGATGTTCGAGCCATCGTCCAGGACGACGGTATCGTCGCCTGTGCCCATGTCGATCGCGGCGCCGTCGGTCGCGACGATAGTTCCGGAATTGATGAGCGTATCATTGCCGCCCATCATCGACACGCCGCCGACCAGCACGTCGTCGTTCGTGAAGCTCTCGTCTCCGTCGCCGAAAGTCGGGGGCGCGACGAGGGCGCTCGTCGCCGGCTGCTGCGCCGTCGCTGGAGCCGCCGCAGGCTGAGAGGCGAAGCTGGACGGAGCCGCCTGGGCGCCAGCGGGTGAATGGAAAACGCTCGCGCCACTCTCTGCCCCACCGGACAGGGCCCGCGGCGCCCCGGAGGAGGCTGCCGCAGACCGGCCGTTGCCCTGCAAACCGGAATCGGTGACGTCCGATCCCTCGCCCGCGGAGGTCGCGAGGATCGTCGGCGAGGTCGAACTGCCGACGAATGCCTGAACGCCCTTCAGCTTTCCGACGGTGAGGCTCGAACCCTCCTCGAACTCCACGGCGCCAAGGTTGCTTGTCCCGTTGCCGCTGATCGTCACCGTCGTGCCGGCTGCGATGTCCGCAGCGGCTGTCCACTTCCAGCTCGCGGTGGCGCCACTGAAGGCGGCGCCGTCCCAATAGCCGTCGGTGAAGTTGATCACGCTCCCTGCGAGCACAGGCTCGAGCACGACAAAGGCAAGGCCGTCGCTCGCATCGGCAGCATAGCCGATAAAGGAAACTGAACCGGTCGAAGCAGCCATTCTCTGGATTCCTTCAAACGCACGATCGGAACCGGATGGACGGGGATGTCATCCGTGCAGCTCGGAGGCCGAAGCCGACGGCGAGGCAGATGGAGGCTGAGAATGACGATCTGTTAACAGTTTAGAAACGAATTCGAGAAACTTGCCGGCAAATTCCGCGTCTGCAACTAGGCGTAGAATATGCAAATCCGCACAACGACAGGAATTGTAGAACCGACACTGCTTCGATCGCCCAAGGAACCCACGACTGTCATGAAGGTGACGTAACAGACCGATAGTCGGCCGGCCGCTGTTCAGGTGCCGGCCCCGTGGTTGCCTGGACGTCAAGTGCGAGAGTGTACCGTTGCTATTGGCATCTCAGAAGAACGCGGCGAAGGAAGCCCTGAAGTCGTGCCTCGCCGGCTTCGTTGCGGTCGGGCTGTTCTCCGCGCTGGTCAACATCCTGATGCTGACAGGTTCGATCTACATGCTGCAGGTCTACGACCGCGTCCTGCCGTCCCGCAGCGTGCCTACCCTCGTCGCGCTCTCGATAATCGTGGTCGCCCTGTATGCGCTGCTGGCGGTGTTCGACTGGCTACGCCAACGCATCTTAAGCCGGATCGGCATCGCGCTCGACCGCAAGCTGACCGCGCCTGTGGTCGGAGCAGTCCTGGATACGCAGCGGCGCGGAGCACCGGGCGGGATACAACTCTCGCGCGATCTGGACAGTGTCCGCGGCTTTCTTTCCGGGCTTGGGCCGACGACCCTGTTCGACCTTCCCTGGATGCCGCTTTATGGCGGCCTCTGCTTTCTCCTGCACCCCTACCTCGGCTGGCTACTCGTTGCGGGAGCGGCGCTCCTGGTGCTAATAGCGCTCATCACCGAGGTCGCGACACGGGCGCCAAGCCGGGAATCCGCCCAGGTCGGCGCCGAACGCTCGGCCATCCTCGAAGCCGCACGGCGCAACGCGGAAGCGATCGCGGCTCTCGGCATGGAGCGGCGCGTCGCGAACCTGTTCGACCGCGTCAACGACCGGCACATCGCGACCAATCTCGGATCGAGCGATCTGGTGAGCGGTCTCGGCACGCTCTCCCGCATGATCCGGTTCGTGCTGCAATCGGCGATGCTCGGGCTGGGCGCCTGGCTCGTCATGAACGACCAAGCTTCGTCCGGTGTGATGATCGCCGCCTCGATCCTGAGCAGCCGCGCACTCGCGCCGATTGAGCTTGCCATTGGCAGCTGGCGCCCCTTTGTCGCCGCGCGCCAGGCCTGGCAGCGACTCACCGCGGCCCTCGCTGAACCGCGCCAGGAAGTCTCGGTGGCTCCCGATCGTCCGTCGCGGCGTGTCGTCCTCGAGAGCGTCTTCATCGGGGCTCCGGGCAGCATGAGCCCGATCGTGAAAGGCGTCGGGTTCACGCTCAACGCCGGCCAAGGCCTCGCCGTGATCGGCCCGTCCGCATCCGGAAAGTCCACCCTCGCGCGTGCGCTGGTCGGCGTCTGGCCACTTCTCCGCGGAAGCCTGCGCCTCGACGGCGCGACACTCGACCAGTGGTCACCCGAGCAGCGGGGAGCGCTGATCGGGTACATGCCGCAAGACGTGCAGCTCTTCGCCGGCACGGTGGCGGACAACATCGCTCGCTTCGACCCACAGGCGACCGAGGCGGACGTGATCGCCGCCGCCAGGGCCGCGGGCGCCTATGAGATGATCCTCGGCCTGCCGAAAGGATTCGAGACCCCCATCGGCGAGAGCGGCGGCGTCCTGTCTGGCGGACAGCGCCAGCGCATCGCGCTCGCCCGCGCGCTCTACGGAAACCCGTTCCTGGTCGTTCTCGACGAGCCGAACGCCAACCTGGACGCGGAGGGCGATGCGGCGCTGACCTCAGCGATCGGCAGCGTCCGCGCGCGCGGCGGAATCGTGATCGTCATCGCGCACCGGCCTTCGGCCCTTGCCGGGATCGACCTCGTCCTCATCATGGCCGAGGGCCAAGCCCAGTCCGTCGGCCCGAAGGAGGATGTCCTCCGCAAGAATCTCGCGGCGATGCCCAGCCCGCCCGCACCTTCACGCGCCATGCCCAGGACCGCAGATGCCCGCAGCTAACGAGAACCGGCAGGAGGGACTCCGCGCCGGAGAGAGCGGCATGCGCGTTCCCGATCCCTGGCGGACGATCCGCCGCGCGAGCCTCTTCGGCGTGGCCACGACCGCAATACTGGTCGGCACGGTCGGCCTATGGGCCGCAACCGCGCCCCTGGCGGGCGCCGTGATCGCGTCGGGCCGGGTCGTCGTTGAGAGCAATGTTCGCCGGGTCCAGCATCCGGCCGGCGGCGTGGTGGCCGAGATCCGCGTTCGGGACGGCTCTCACGTCAAGGCAGGCGACGTGCTCGTCCGCCTCGACGAAACCCATGCCAAGGCGAGCCTCGCGCTGATCGATATCGAGCTCCGGCGCTTCCAGGCCCGCAAGGCTCGCCTGGAGGCCGAGCGGGACGGCCGCGCCGCGATCGAATTTCCCGACGCGTTGCTGCAACTCGCCTCCGATCCGACGATCATCCAGGCGATGGCTGGCGAAGTGTCGCTGTTCCGCTCTCGCCGCGAGGCCGCGGAGGGCCAGACCTCCCAATTCCGGGAGCGGATCGCGCAGTCGCGAGATGAGATTGTCGGACTGACCTCCCAGATCGAAGCCAAGCGAGCGCAGGCTGAGCTGATCGACCAGGAGCTCGAGGGCGTCAAGCAGCTCTACAAGCAGAACCTCGTCGCGATCTCACGGCTGACCTCTCTGCAGCGGGAGGCGTCGCGCCTTGCCGGCGAGAATGGAAGCCTCTTGTCCGACATTGCCCGCGTCAAGGGCCGGATCGCGGAGATCGAGCTCCAGATCCTTCAGGTCGGGCAGGATGTCCGACGCGAGGTCACGGCCGAGTTGCGCGACGTCGATGGAAAGATCGCGGACCTCTCCGAGCGCCGGATCGCCGCGGCCGACCAACTCGAGCGCACGGAGCTCCGGTCGCCCCAGGACGGCATCGTGCACCAGACGACCGTCCACACGATCGGCGGCGTCATCGGGCCGGCGGAGCAGATCATGCTCATCGTCCCGCAGACGGACGGGCTCGTCGTGGAAGCGCGGATCGACCCCGCGATGATCGATCGCGTACGGGTCGGCCAGTCCGTGCTGCTGCGCTTCCCGGCCTTCGACAGCGCGACGACCCCGGATCTGCACGGCACCCTCAAGCACGTCTCGGCAGAGATCACGACCGAGCAGCAGACGGGCGCGTCCTACTACACGGCGCGTGCGACCCTTGACCCATCCCAGCTCGACCGTCTCGGCGGCAAGGCGCTTCTGCCCGGCATGCCGGTCGAGGCCTACATCCAGACCGGGATGCGGACGGCCTTCGCCTATCTTGCCAAGCCGATCGAGGATCAGATCGCCCGCAGCTTCCGCTACGACTGAGTCTGTTGTCGCCGCTCAGGCCGCTTCGGAGTCGGACAAGCAAAGCTGGGCCGGAGGTGCGAAGGCCTGCACGGCGCAGTCGAAGAAGTCGGCGATCATCGGGACGCGCCGGCGCTCGTCGAGGCAGACCACATATTCTTCGATCGTAAGCGTCGGGTTGCGCAACTGCAGGAAGTGAAGACGCGAGTCGAAGCCGAATTCGAGATCCGCGGTCGCGCCCATTCCGAACCCTGCCGCAACCGCCTCGCGTACGCCTTCGCGGGTGGAGACCTCGATGATGTCGCCGAGCACGACGCCGTGCGCGGCGAGATGCTGCTCGAACACCTCGCGCGTCCGAGAGCCGCGCTCGCGCAGCACGAACGGCACGCCTTCGAGGTCCCGGATACCGACGCTCCGCTGCTGCGCCCAGGGATGCGTCTTCGGCAGGAAGACGCCCAGCTTCATCGCCGTGAGTGGATGGACGTGGAAGCGGTCGTCCTTGGGCCGCTGCGCCGTGATGCCGACATCCGCGCGGAACTGGGCGAGTTGCTCGAGCACGTTGTCCGAATTGTGCAGGAGGATGGAGAAGACGAGGTTCGGCCTGCGCTGCCGGAGCGCCCGCAGGATCGGCAACGAATGCACCATCCCGTCGGAGGCGACGCGGAGCCGGCCGCCATCGGTCCTCCGGCTCTTGAGGAGATCGCCCGCTTCCCCGAGCGCCGAGAAGAGGCGCGACGTCACCTGGTAGAGTGCCGTTCCCTCTTCCGTCAGCCTGACGCCTCGAGGCCCGCGCTCGAACAGGGCGAGGCCCGAGGCCGCCTCCAGCTGGCGCACCTGGCCGGACAGCGTCGACTGGCTCACGGCCATCTCGCGCGCCGCCTGGGAATAGCCGCCCGCGGTCGCGACGAGGTGGAAGGCGCGAAGCTGGGTGACTGAGGCCATGACTGAGAGACTCGCGCCAATGAGCTGCTGCGCCCATCGGGCACCGGACGCTAATGCCCGGCTGCTGCGCTTTTGTGACAAGACAGCCCTTGGCCGTCCCACAGCTGCTGCATGATCTGTGGACAAGATCTACGCCTGATGTCGGTCGATCTAGCCTATAGCTCAAGCGATGGTGGGTATGGAAACATTCGATATCTCGCTAGCGCCCGGGTTCAACGATCCGTCATGTACGGTTTCTATTGCTCTTCGCCGTCGAACAACTCGGCCGGACTGCAGCAGGCCGGTCCGGCAACAACAATCTTGAGCCGGCAGCAAGGAACCCGTTCATGGCCACGATCACCGATCCGATGCTGGATTACATCGCGACGCGGGGCTCGGAGAACCGCGTCGTCGATCTCGCGACCATGTTCTCGGGCACCAGCCTGACCTACACGGTGCAGAGCAGCGACCCGAGCGTCGCGGCCGCCGCCATCCAGGGCGGCAAGCTCGTCATCGACTACGCGGATGCGCTCGGCCATACCGACCTGAAGATCACCGCGACGGACGCGCTCGGCCACAGCGTCACGGACAATGTCCGCGTGCGGGTAGCCGGCGAGAACGCCTACACGATCGCGGTCCTGCCCGACACGCAGGACTACACCAACGCCGCCCGCGTCGAGATCTTCAAGAACATGACCAACTGGCTAGTCGACAACAAGGACAGCCTCGACATCCAGTTCGTCATCCATGTCGGCGACATCACGACCAACAACAGCGACGCCAGCCATTGGCCTTACGCCGAGGAGGCTCTGCGCATCCTGGACGGCAAAATCCCGTACTCGCTCCTGCCCGGCAACCACGACCAGAACACCGGCAACGCCGCCAACCACTCCACCAACCCGCTCGACATCCGCTTCTCGCCCGAGAAGCAAGCCGCGACCAATCCTGGCACCTTCGGCGGTGTCTACGACCAGGAGCCCAACCGTTCCGCCAACAACTACCACACCTTCACAGCGCCCGACGGCACCAAGTGGTTGGTCCTCAGCCTCGAATTTGGGCCGCGCGACGACGTACTGCGCTGGGCCGGCGAGGTGATCGAGGCGCATCTCGACCACCGCGTCATCCTGGCGAACCACTCCTACATGAACTGGGCCGGCCGCCACGATGCGACCGGCGCCCCGCTGTACGACGAGGGCACGGGCTACGATTACGGCATGGGCTCGAGCGTGCACGGCGCCAATGACGGCGAGACGATGTATCGCGAGCTCATCCAGAAGTACTCGAACGTAAGCTTCACGTTCTCCGGCCACATCTTCGGCGATGGGGCCGAGACGCTGGTGAGCTACGACCAGTTCGGCAATCCGGTGCACCAGATGATGGTGAACTACCAGAATGGCGTCGCCAGCGAGATCACGAGCGATGCCGGCCAGGGCTCCGGCGGCAATGGCGGCAACGGCGCGATCCGCCTTCTCACGATCGATCCGGACAACAACGCCGTCTACACCTCGACCTACTTCACCGAGCTCGACGACCACCTGGATTCCGTCCGCGGCGATGGCGAGTTCGACCGCGACGGCCTGACCGGTCCCTATCGCGGCCACCAGGAGACGATCACCGGCGTCGACATGGGGACGCCGGACCTGTTCGCGATCGCCAAGGCCGGCAACGACCAGTTCGTCACCGCGGAGGCCGGCGAGGGCACGGCCAGCGTCACGCTCGACGGCGACTGGACGCTCAACCCCGGCAACGACCAGGGCCTGAGCTATTCCTGGACCGACCGGGACGGCAACGTCGTCGCGACCGGCGCCTCCCCGACGCTCGACCTCGCCGCCGGCCAGCACCAGCTGACGCTGACCGTGACGGACAGCGACGGCAACGTCTCGACGGACGATGTCCGCCTCGTGGTCTCGACCGACCGGACCCTGCTCGTCGACAACTTCAACGACGGCAATGCCCAGGGCTGGGGGACGACCTCGCTCGGCCCGCAATACACGACCCGCACCACGTCACAGTACGGCATCGCGCCGCTGCCGAATGGCGACCAGCCTGCCGATGCGGCCGTCACCTACCTGCCGAAGCTCGGTCAGGTCGACGGCGGCGTGCTCGTGAAGCTCGACGTTCCGACCGGCACGGTGGCGCGGAACTACTCCCTCGTCTACGACCTGCTCGTCACGCCGGGGGTCCAGTCCTACTTCTCCTTCCTGCAGACAGACCTGGCCAACACGAGCGACCAGGACCTCGCGCTCAAGAACGTGAACGGCAGCCGCGGCGGCATCGGCATCAATTCGGACTACGAGGGCACCGTCAATTACGGGCAGTGGCACCGGATCGCCTTCACGATCACGGATCGCGGCGACAACGTTCTCATCGACAAGTACATCGACGGCGTGAAGGTCGGGGACACCGTCCAGTCGGGCGGCAATTACGGCCGCTACCAGTTCGACATGAGCAAGGGCTTCCTGCTCTTCGCCGACGAGAGCGGCGAGACCTGGCCGGGCTATGCGTCGAGCTTCCTGTTCACGGACAAGATACTGACCGCGGCCGAGATCGCTGCGCTCGGCGGCGTCAAGGCGGGCGGCATCATGGACACCAAGCCGACCGAGAACTCCGTCCAGATCGACTTCAGCACGCCAGCCTGGACGGACGAGTTCGGCGAGGGTAGCGCCCGGAGCGTCACCATCGGCAACAGCGGCACCGGCACCTTCATCGTAAAGGGCACCGCAGCGGCCCGTTCCACCGTCGAAGAGGGCCAGGATGCCCCCGAAGGCCGCGTCTACGAGCAATCCGACTCCGCCAGCAAGGTGCTGGTCTGGACCGGCAACGGCGCCGCCAGCTGGACCGACTACGAGTACGAAGCGACCCTGAAGTCGACCGACAACGACACGACGGGCGTCGTCTTCTACTACAAGGACGCGTCGAACTATTACCGGCTGGTGCTCGACGGCGAGACGAACACGCGCTCGCTGATCAAGGTCCAGAACGGGGTCGAGAGCGTCCTGGCGCGGGAGAGCGGCGGCATGCCGTGGAGCCGCGACTTCCAGGTGAAGGTGGTGGTCTCCGGGAACGAGATCAGCGCCCTCCTGGACGGCAGCGTGCTCTTCGCGGACGTGGTCGACAGCGCCCCGCTGGCCGGCGGCTCGGTCGGGTTCTACTCGCACAACCAGCGCAGCTCGCAGTTCGACAACGTCACGGTGAACAAGATCGCCGTCACCGCGCATGCCGGTGACGACCTCCGCCCGGTCGACACCGACGGCGACGGTCGCGTCTCGGTTGAGCTGGACGCCGGCGGCAGCTACGGGCTCGCCGACATCGTCAGCTACATCTGGACGGATGCCGATGGCAACGTCGTCGCGCAGGGCGAAAGCACCTTGGTGACGCTCGATGCCGTGAAGCAGACGCTGACGCTGACCGTCACGGACGCCCAGGGCAGGACCGCGACCGACACGGTCGTCGTCGACGCGATCTCGATCGACCGCGTCCTCCTGTCCGAGGGCTTCGGCGGCGGCGACTTCGCGGCCTGGACGATCGTGGACGAGGGCGAGAGCGGCGGCGTCGGCCCGAACGGGACCGCCTCGCAATGGGAGCTCCAGGACGGGGCGCTCGTGCAGCTCTCCGACCTCAAGAGCCGTCAGCTGACCTGGAGCGGAGCCTCGAACTCCAACCCGTGGCAGACCGGCTGGAGCCCGCTCGGCGACGGCGTGAACGTGCTCCGCAAGGGCACCTACGCGCTCTACAACGATCCGGCGGCGAAGGGCTGGAGCGACTACGCGGTCCAGGCGACGATCGAGACGCCGGACAACGGCGCCCTCGGCCTGCTCTTCTATTACCAGGACCAGGAGAACTACTATAAGCTCGAGCTCGACGCGAACGGCGTCTACGACCGGTCGCCCGGCAACGGCGCCGGCAGCCTCTTCCAGCTGATCCAGGTCAAGGACGGCGTCGAGCGCTACCTCAACCAGTATCCGGCGAAGTACACGCCGAACGAGGCCTTCGAGCTGCGGATCGAGGTCCTTGACGGCCGGATCCAGGCTTATGTCGACGGCTTGGCGCTTTTCGGCTATGCGATCGAGGATCGAGCCCAGACGAAGGGCACGATCGGCCTGTTCTCCTGGGACAGCGCGGGCGTCTCCTTCGACGACGTCATCGTCTACGACCTCGCCAGCGAGAGCACCCTGCCAGAAGGTGGCGAGATCGTCGGCACGCCCTTCGATGACATGCTGTCCGGCACGGTCGGCGACGACGTGATCCTGGCGGGTCTCGGCGACGACACCGTGCTGGCGCTCGGCGGCAAGGACGAGGTCGATGGCGGTGAGGGCGACGACAGCCTGGATGGTGGCGAAGGCGACGACACCCTTCGCGGGGCGGCTGGCGACGACCAGCTGATCGGCGGGGCCGGCAACGACCTGCTCATCGGCGGGGCGGGCGACGACCTGCTCGATGGCGGCGAGGGCGTCGACACGGCGGATTACTCGACCGACACGGCCGGCGTGTCGGTCGATCTCGCCTCCGGCGAGGCCTATGGCGACGAGGCCGGTTCGGACGAGCTGGTCGACATTGAGAAGGTCATCGGCGGCTCGGGCGACGACATTCTGATCGGGGATGGCGGGGCCAACCGCCTCATCGGCGGGGCAGGCAACGACGCCCTGCGCGGCGGCGCCGGCGACGACATTCTTCAGGGTGGTGCCGGCGACGACACGATCAACGGCGGCGAGGGCTTCGACATCCTCGACTTGGCGGACGCGACCGGGTCGGTCTCGGTCGATGTCGCGGCCGGTCGGGCTTCCGGCGCGGGCATTGGGACCGACACCTTCACGGGGATCGAGCGCCTCGTGCTCGGCGCCGGTGACGACGTGGTCACGGGCGGCAACGGCGTGGAGAACATCGACGGCGGGGCGGGCAACGACACGCTGAAGGGCGCGGGCGGCGACGACCTGCTCGACGGTGGTGCCGGCGACGACCTTATCGATGCCGGCTCCGGCGACGATGTCGTGACGGGCGGCACGGGGGTCGACACGATCAAGGCTGGCTCCGGCGACGATCGGATCGATGCGGGCGAGGGCGACGACGTGGTCGACGCCGGCTCAGGCGCGGACATCATCCTGGCGGGCGCCGGCAACGACGTCGCGGACGGCGGCTCGGGCGACGACCGCATCGAGGGCGGCGCCGGGGACGACATCCTCACCGGCGGTTCCGGCCACGACACCTTCGTGTTCGCGGCCAGCTTCGGGCGCGACACGATCACGGATTTCCGCACCTCGGGCTCGAGCTCGGACGTGCTGGAATTCGCCACCAGAATCTTCGCCGATCTCGACGCCGCGATGGCAGCCGCCGGCCAGGTCGGCGCCGACACCGTGTTCACGCTGGACGCCGACAGCACGCTGACTCTGTCCAACGTCCAGCTCGCGAGCCTTGCCGCAGACGACTTCCGCTTCGTCTGATCCTCGCCACCACCGAGATTGGAGGGGCGCCGCAAGGCGCGCCCTCCGATCAAGCGGCGTGCCTACATGCTGCTCTTGCGCTTCGGGCTGCGGGGTTGGCCCGGGCTCATCGCTTCCTCTTCCCCATCCTGCGACTCGCCCCAGAACTCGGCCACTCTCGGTCCCAACGCGGTCCGCCTGTCTCGGACGAAGAAGTTCCAGATTTCATAGGGCCAGACCAGCCGGCCCATCGCCGTGTACCAGCGCATGGCGTGGCGCAGGCCGCGGTCGGGGTGAAACAGCACCCGAGCCACGGGCGAATGCATCTGCCGGATTGACATCTAAGGGTCAAGAAGGATGGTATCAACGTATTTGCTTCGGCGTTGATGGGCTGACGCACAGAGGCGTAGCCGATCCGCCCAGCGACGAGGAAGTGATGGGGAGGAGATGGCATGAAGATCGTGACCAGCTTGAGCTTCAGGGGCCAGTGTCGGGAAGCCTTCGAATTCTACGCTAGAGTATTGGGCGGGAAGATCACGGCGGCCATGCCGTATGGCGATGCTCCCCCGGATATGCCCATATCAGACGAGAAGTACAAAGGCTGGTTGATGCATTGCTGGCTCGACATCGGGGATCAGGCCCTGATGGGCGCTGACATGGATGTCGCTTGGGCGCCAAACATCGACAAGCCGAAGAACGGCTTCGATGTGACCCTCCATACGGCCGACAAGTCCGAGGGGCAGCGTTGGTTCGATCAGCTAGCCCAGGGCGGCCGGGTTGTGATGCCGTTTTCCCAGACCTTTTGGTCACCCGGTTTCGGTTCCCTTGTGGACCGGTTCGGGGTTCCCTGGATGGTCAACACGATTCCGTCTGCGGGCGGGGCAGCGCGGCAGGGCTGAGTTCCAGCGATGGCAACGGCTTAAGCGGCAGTTCCGGTGCTCGGAGATGGGGAGGTCTATCTCGTGACAGTCGATAAGCTCACGACATGTCTGTGGTTCGACCATGGCGAAGCCCGCAAGGCTGCGGAGTTCTATGCATCGACCTTTCCGGACAGCTCTGTCGGCACGCCGATGCACGCCCCTTCCGACTTCCCTGGTGGAAAGGAAGCCACGGAGCTGACGCTCGAGTTTACCGTGCTTGGGCGCGCCTTCATCGGCCTGAACGGCGGACCCAATTTCAAGGCCAACGAGGCAGTCAGCTTCATGGTCCTGACTGATGACCAGGAGGAGACGGATCGCTACTGGAACGCCATCGTCAGTAACGGCGGGCAGGAAAGCGCGTGCGGCTGGTGCAAGGACCGATGGGGCTTCTCCTGGCAGATCACGCCACGCGCGCTGCTGCGAGCCAACAGCAATCCCGACAAGGCCGCAGCTAAACGAGCCTTCGAAGCGATGATGACCATGCGCAAGATCGACATAGCCCTGATCGAGGCAGCGGTACGCGGCGACGTCGAATCGTAAGATGCGCCAATGAACGCCGGCCCCGGAGCCGAGCCCTATCGTCGTGCAAGGGCCGCCATCCGAAACCCTTCACAGCAGCGGACATGAGCTCGCTGCCGAAAAGCGGACGCGCGTTGACCCATTCGCGTCGGGGGCCCCCGCCGCTTGCCACGATTGCATGGGCTTCTCGGACGAGGAGGATCGCGGCAGCGATGTAAAGAAGTCGACAGGATTTCTCTGCAGCGGCACGGTGGGCCGCCGGACCAGTCACCCGGGGCACTCGCTCTTCTGCTGGCTGGGACAGGAGAGGTGGTGCCGGTCGTGGGCGGCTTCCACCTTGAGTTCCGAAACGCTCAGTGCCGAGTATCCGCAAACGGGGATGGTACCTTGCATGCAGAAGCCTCAGCCATGCATGGTGGCCCAGGAAGCGCAGGCCATGAGACTCGACTTGCAACGGAATTTCGTCAGAGACGCCGGGAATGTACGAGCCCTCGTGCGGAACATAGCGGAGTGCACACTTTCGCCCGTTAAACTCGTTCAGCGCTGCCTTGACCGGATCACGGAGGTGGATGCCGAAGTGTGTGCCTGGGTCCATGTGGCAGCAGACGAGGCGCTCGCCGATGCAAGGCGTTGTGAGGAGGAGGCGCAGCGTCAAGCCCTCCGCGGGCCTCTTCACGGCATCCCCTTCGGGGTGAAGGATGTAATCGATGTTGCGGGCATGCCCACCCGGTGTGGAAGCCGCAGCCGGGCTGACATCCATCAAGCACACGCCGATGCCGAACTCGTCGCGGCCGCGCGGGCTGCGGGGGCGATCGTACTCGGAAAGCTGCACACCACCGAGTTCGCCTTCTTCGACCCCGCTCCGACCCACAACCCGCATGCGCCCGCCCATACGCCCGGAGGCTCGAGCAGCGGAAGCGGTGCCGCCGTCGCATCCGGGACCGTGCCGCTGGCGCTTGGCACGCAGACATTCGCGTCGGTGAACCGACCGGCTGCGTATTGCGGGGTCGCTGCCTTCAAGCCAAGCACGCGCTCGTTGAGCACCTTCGGGATCACCTCGCTCGCTCCCTATTCCGACACCATCGGCTTCTTCGGTCAGATGGTCGAGGATGCGGTATCCTTCTTCGAGGCCGTCGCTCCGCCTTGCGCGATGCCGCTCTCGCCAGTCACCGGGCGCATGCGGGTCGCCTTTCTGGACGACCCTTTGGTTGAGCAAGCGACAGGCGAGGCCCGCGACGCCTGCCGGGCGATGATGGATGCGCTCGGCGCGGACCTTGCCGTCGAGACGCGACCTGCTCCGGTTAGGATGCAAGGCATCACGGACCTCCTCAGGACCGTGATGCTGTTCGAGATGGCGCGGAACCACCGATGCGTTCTCGACGAGCCGGAAGGGATGATCGGCCCCCGGTTCATCGAGGGCGTCCGCGACGGGCTTGCAATTCCCACCGGAAAGTACCTGGCGTGCCGGAGGGAGCTGGATGCAATGCGCCGCGCCTTCTTTTCCGCACTGGCCGACGTGGACCTGTTCCTTTGGCCCGCAGCTCCGGGCCCGGCTCCAAAGGGACTTCAATCGACCGGTGACCCTGGCTTGATTGCGCCTTGGACCGCTCTGGGCAGCCCAATTCTGACGATACCCACGACGACCTCTGCTGCCGGGTTGCCGCTCGGCTGCATCCTGGCCGGCCATCCCGGAGCGGATCTCGCCTTGTGCCACGCAGGTCGGCGGATTTCCGCCTCGTGGGACCGGAAGGGCGGATCCGCGGAGGCTTGATCTCGCGCCGCAGCTTGCTTGGTCCGGCTGAACTTTCAACGAGAAGATCTCAAGGGAGGAATATGTTGAGAGCTAATCTGTTTGGAGGCGTCGTGACGGCTTGCCTGGCGAGCCTGAGCTTCGCGGGCGAGCCCGCATCTGCACAGCAGATCTCGGGCGATGTGGTGAAGATCGGCGTTCTCACGGACATGTCATCGATCTACGCCGATTTCGGAGGGCGCGGCTCGGTCACCGCTGCCCAGATGGCGATCGAAGATTTTGGTGGGAACGTTGCCGGAAAGCGGATCGAGCTTATCTTCGCCGACCATCAGAACAAAGCAGACATCGGCTCAAACATCGCGCGACAGTGGATGGACCAGGAGGGCGTGGACGCGATTGTCGATCTGCCGAATTCAGGCGTCGCGCTCGCGGTCCAGCAGCTTGCGAAGGAGCGCGGGAAGGTGCTCCTGATCACGAGCGCCGTCTCGTCCGACATCACAGGAAAGAGCTGTACGCCGACGAGCGTGCATTGGACCTATGATACCTATTCCCTCGCGCAGGGTACCGGAACCGCGGTCGTTCAGCAGGGCGGGGACAGCTGGTTCTTTATCACCGCTGATTATGCTTTCGGGCACGCTTTGGAGCGCGACACAGGACGAGTTGTCACGAATGCGGGAGGTAAGGTCCTAGGCTCCGTCCGGCATCCGCTCAGCACGCCGGACTTCTCGTCCTTCCTTCTTACGGCCCAGTCCTCTCGCGCCAAGGTCGTCGGGCTCGCGAATGGTGGCGGTGACATGATCAACGCGATCAAGCAGGCCGCCGAGTTCGGCATCGTGTCCGGCGGGCAGCGCCTAGCTTCGCTCCTCATCTACATCAACGACGTACACAGCCTTGGGCTGAAGACGGCGCAAGGCCTTGTCCTCACCTCGCCATTCTACTGGGACCAGACCGAGGATACCCGAGCGTGGTCAAAGCGCTTCCTGGAGCGCCAGAAGATAGTTCCCTCGATGGTACAGGGGGGCGTGTATGGCGCGATCACGCACTATCTGAAGGCGATCGCCGCAACCAGTTCGGACGATGGGCCGGCGGTCACGGCAAAGATGCGCGAGATGCCGATCAACGACTTCATGACCAAAAATGGCACTCTGCGCGTCGACGGCCGGGTGGTCAGAGACATGTATTTATTCGAGGTGAAGTCGCCGGCCGAGTCGAAATACGACTACGACTATTACAAGCAGCTTGCCGTCATCCCGGGCGAGAAGGCGTTTCGACCTCTCTCGCAGAGCGAGTGCCCGCTCGTCCCGAAGGGCGGGTAGAGGTGATCAGCGGCGGCTAGCCGATGTTAGCCGCCGCTTTCGTCTATTGCGGGCCAGCTGACCAGGGTGACCTCGGCAACTGCTTTCGCCTGACGGAAGGGGAGGCCGCAAGAGTGGCTGAACCAGCTTCGCGCCCAGAAGCGGAACTGCATGCCATCCCGAGCAGCGGACCTACGAAGTCGGTTGAGAGTGGGAGGATTTGTAATCCAAAGAGAGGAGCCCGCGGACATAGTCCGGTTAGGCGCACTGATGCCACCGTTGACGCTAAATGCCTGGCCGGTAAGTCGGGCGGCCGCGGGGTCGCGTGTCAAGCCGCTGCTGCTGCCTTCAGGTGCGAGTCCCTTCACCCGAGAATGACACCGAGCCGAGAAGCGCGTTTCGCATCTGCCGATCTACCCGGGCGAACCGCGCGAGAAGGGGACCATCGGGCTTTCGAGCTACCTCTCGTGCCGCTCTGAAGCGGACATGGCAACACAGCTCGTGAAGGATGCTGTCCTCCGAAGTCCGATGTAGAGAGCTAATGAGCGGGCTTATTTGGCTCGCCTGAGCCCTGCCGCGCCGACTGGACACACCGAGTGAACGCCACCCAGATCACGCACCACGACCTCGACGGCTATGGTGCCTCTACGCTCGCTAGCTCGTACGTTCCGCTCACGAACATCGTCCATGTGCCCCGCTACGCGGACGTTGGGCCGGTTGTTGAAGGCGAACTCAAACGCCTGGGCGCGGCAGCGGAAACCGAGTTGCTTCTGCTGACGGATCTTGGGCTTGAGGACGCAACGGTCAAATTCATCCGCGGCTTCGCCGGTCTCAACCGGCGGCGCCACCCGGGTGTCCAACATCGCCTCATCGTTCTCGATCATCACGCGTCATCGCTCGATCGGCTGGAGGCACACAACCTGGCGCCTGCATCGGAAGTCGGAGCTTTGAGGACCTTCAACCTCGACGCCCCGAACATTGCCGTTCTGATCGATGTCAGCCGCTGCGCGACACGGATGGCGTATGAGCACCGCGCTCTCTTTGCGACCCGCGAAGTCGGACCGGAGCTTGAGGCTGAACTAGCGGCGCTGGCCGAGGCCATCGATGCCGTTGACCTTTGGCAAAAAACCGCCCCGGCTTTTCTGCATGGGTTGGTGCTAGCCGAGGTCTTTTGGGACAACGTCTCTAATCTCCTGCCGCTCGGGCACCCCTGGCACGACCGCTTCGTCAGCGCCCTTCTTCAGGCCGCAGCCGGCCTGCTTCAGCGAGGTCTGACGCCGGCGGAGCTCGAGCGCGAGGCTGGGACCATGCGGACTCGGGTCCTCGACATGCTCCTTGGCGAGGATCCAGAAGACGACCGGTCGCTTACAACCCGGATGAGGATCGCGCGGGTGCTCGCACACTCACGCGAACTGTTCAGGCCGCTGTCGGACGGAACGCTCCTGTCGTTCGGGTTGGACCCGGGGACGTTCCAGCGTGTGTCCGATCTCATCATGGAAACGGGCGGCGCGAAGCGAGTTGCCAACGTGCAGAGGACCGGGTCGATCTCCTTCAGGTCAAACGACGAAACTGCCCTGAGTGGTGCACGGGCCTTCCGCGGCGGCGGTCACAAGGACGCCGCCGGCGGCAAGCTTCCAAGCGGGTCTGCCTTCTCGCTTGCGGACGCCTGTGCGCAGGTCGAGCCTCTGCTCAACCCACCCGCTCCCGATCCTTCGGCCAGCCCCTTCGCTGCGCTAAGAAACTGGAAGGGGTAAGACGCACGACTACGTGAGAACGAGGCCGGAGTGATGTTCCACACACGGGGTGGAACGCCTTCCTCTCCGCGCCAGAAGCGCCAGCGAAGCGCTGGCGCTTCAACGGTCTCCGGACTGCCACTCTAAGACCATCTGCTCTGCGACTGACGCATTTGCCCCTTACTCTCGAGAGCGCTAGGCCGGGTCATGTCGACAGCTTCCCTTGCGCCCTCCGTAGCCCGGCCTGTTATGCCCGTGCTGGCGGCTCTAAGTGTTGCGCATCTTCTGAACGACACTCTTCAGTCGATGATCCCGGCGATCTATCCGCTGGTGAAGGACGTTTATCACCTGGATTTTGCGCAGGTCGGCCTCATCACGCTCGCCTTCCAGGTCACTTCCTCGATCCTCCAGCCCCTGCTCGGGTACGTCACTGACCGGCGGCCGTGGCCGCATGCCATGGTCGCCGGCATGGGAGCCACGCTGGCCGGTATACTCGGACTCTCGTTTGCCACGAGCTACGGGACGGTGCTGGTCTCGGCTGCACTCGTGGGGCTGGGTTCGGCCGTGTTCCACCCCGAAGCAACTCGGATGGCCCGGCATGCCGCGGCCGGACGGCAGGGCCTAGCGCAAGGCGTGTTTCAGATCGGCGGACACGTCGGGTATTCGCTCGGCCCGCTCCTCGCCGCCGCCGTCGTCGTGCCGAACGGCCAGGCGAGTCTGTCCTGGTTTTCCGGCGTAGCGCTCGTGGCGATGGCCCTGATGGCCTGGACCGTGTCGCTCTACGTGAACTCGCACCGTGAGCACGTCCCTACCGGAGAGAAGCCCGGGGAGGCTCCGCAGGCACTGATGCCGGCTGGCCGCGTCGCCCTCGCAATGGCCGTCCTGATCGTGCTCTTGATCTCAAAGAACGCCTACCAGGCGAGCTTCACGTCCTTTTACACATTCTATCTCATCGAGCGTTTCGGCGTGAGCGTGCAAGTCTCGCAGCTGATGCTGTTTGCATTCCTGCTAGTCGGGGCTGTCGGGGTGATCCTGGGTGGCATGTTGGGTGACCGGATTGGGCGTGATCGCATCATTTGGATTTCGATCCTTGGTGCGCTGCCATTCACCCTCATTCTGCCGCATGCGGACTTGTTCTGGACAGGGGTGCTCAGCTTGCTCGCCAGCTTCATCATGGCCAGCGCATTCTCGGCGATACTGATCTACGCCATCGACCTCGTGCCTCACCGGGTGGGACTTGTCGGGGGGCTTTTCTACGGCCTGTCTTTCGGCCTTGGCGGCCTTGCGGCCGGCGGGCTCGGGCTTCTGGCTGACCGGATCGGCATCGTTGACGTGTTTCGCCTCTGCGCATGGCTCCCGGCGATCGGGCTCCTGACCTTCCTCTTGCCGCGGCGGGCGTAACGTCGCTCAGGAACGGTCGGCACTGCCGCAAGCCTTATGTGATAGATGCGCCAGAAGCGGAACTGGGATCAGCGCCCGGGAGCGGACATTCCGCTAAGCGCCGAGAGCGGCTACTCCCGCGCCTAGACGTTGCTCCCGAGACTAGACGTTGCTCCCGAGAGTTGACATTCGCGCCGCCTCGCAACGCACGAGCGCTCCCAAGGCACAGTCGTTATCGACCGCAAGATCGCGAGACGACGGCGTAGAGGACTGGATCTCGACGCTCCGACGCGAGGATGCGTGGGCGAACTCGATCTTCGTTAACTGTCATTCCTTGCACGATACGGTTGGAGACTACCCGCGTGCATCAGCTTGCCGGGCAGCGGATGGCCGACGATTCGCTCCGCCATCCGCGCGCATTCGATAAGACGCTCGAGGTCGATCCCGGTCTCAATGCCCATCTCTTCGCACATGTAGACCAGATCCTCGGTACAGATGTTTCCCGCCGCACTTTGGTGGCCAGCGAAGGGGCAGCCCCCCAGGCCCGCGCAGGAGCTGTCGAAATAGTCGATCCCCATCTGCAGCCCGGCGAGGGCGTTGGCCATGCCGGTTCCGCGCGTATCGTGAAGGTGAAGACCTAGGCGCAGGTCGGGCCAGCGCTCACGAACCGTGCCGACGATGCGCTCGACCGTTGTCGGGTTCGCCCAGCCCATAGTGTCCGCGAGGCGGACGCAGCTGAGCTGGAGTTCATACTCCGCCGCGAGATCGAGCAACACCCCGACGCATTCTCGTACGCGCTCGGATGAGATGAAGCCCTCGTAGTTGCAGCCGAACGCCGTCATAACGATCGCATCGGTCACGGCGATGCCGCGAGCCTTACAGAAATCGAGCGTCTTGCGCTGCTCCGCCAGTGTTTGTGAGGTGTCGCGATTGGTGTTCCGCAGCGAGAACGTCTCGGATGCGCTCAGCTGGATGCTGCCGACAATGTCGAGCGGGGTGGCGACCGCTCGCTCCAGCCCGCGCTGGTTCAGCCAGATGCATGTGTAGCGGACGTCCGGGCGACGCCGGATGGCACGGGCGACCTCGTCGGCGTCGGCCCAGCCGGGCACGCGACGCGGATCAACGAAGGAGGCGGACTGAACCTCTCGAAGACCTGTTTCGGCCAGCGCCTCGATGAATTCGACCTTGGCAGCCGTGCTGATCGGTCCCGGTTCGATCTGAAAGCCTTCGCGTGGGCCTTCCTCGTGGATCTCGACGCGTTTCGGACGGTCCGCCATGCTGCTCTCCCGAATACTCTGGGCCGAAACGCCGGTTCCGTCGCGTCAGCGCGCCAGGACCAACCGGCCGCTCACACCGCCGGCGCGAAGCCGGTCGAGGGCGATATTGACGTCGTCAAAGGCGATCGGCTCGACCGGCAACGGGGGCACACCGACCGTCCGGACAAGCTCGACGAGTTCCTTGAGCTCGCCCAGGCTGCCGACATAGGAGCCGCGGATCGTGATGGCCCGCTGCACGAGTGGCGGCAGCGGGATCCGCAGCTCGCCCCCGAACAGGCCGACCACCACGCAGGTCCCGCCTTTCTTCAGTGAGGCGAAAGCGAGTTCCGTAGTGCTGCCGGTCCCGACGAAATCGATGGCAGCGGCAACCCCTCCGGCCTGAGCGAGCTTAGCAGCAGCATCCGGGTCCCCTGGATCGAGCGCCAACGTCACGCCCTGCGACAGGGCGGTCGTCCTCTTGTCGCTCTCGAGATCCACGCCCGCGATGCGCTGGAAACCGAGTGCACGTGCAATCTGGACCGCGCTCAGGCCGACGCCACCGAGGCCGATGATCAGGAGGAGGTCCCGCTCCCTGTCGATCCCGACCTTGCGCAAGGCGCTGTACGCCGTGAGGCCAGAGCAGGCGTAAGTGGCCGCGACCGTCGGATCGATCCCTTCGACGGGGATCAAGTAGCGCGGATGCGGAACCAGGCATTGCCCAGCGTAGCCGCCGGGGCGGAACACGCCGAGCGAGCGCGGGGCCGTGCAGAGGTTGTCCTGCCCGTCGCGGCACACCTCGCAGGATCCGCACCCGATCCAGGGATAGACGAGAAACGTCCTGCCGATCTCCGCATCGTCAATCGGTGCGTCGGGTCCCTTCGCCGTCAGC
The DNA here is from genome assembly GCF_049446235.1 of Enterovirga sp. CN4-39. Classification (NCBI taxonomy): domain Bacteria; kingdom Pseudomonadati; phylum Pseudomonadota; class Alphaproteobacteria; order Hyphomicrobiales; family Methylobacteriaceae; genus Enterovirga; species Enterovirga sp. CN4-39. The sequence continues at coordinate 41,259 of NZ_JBMSEF010000016.1, forward strand.
CGGCCAAGCACCTCGTGTCCGAGCACCACGGGCGGTTTGATGCCGCGATCCGCGAGGCTGAGGCGCTTGCCCCCGCCGAGGTCGTAGTATCCGTCCTGTAGATGAAGGTCGGTGTGGCACACCCCGCACCGCGTCACCTCGAGGACCACCTCGGTCCCGGTTGGGATCGGGTCGGAGCAGTCGATCGCGACAAGCGGCTGGCGGAACTCGGCGACGGCATGGGCGCGCATGGTCTTTTTCAATCGTCCCGGATGATGCTGAGTGCTGCCTCGCTAGCCGCGAGATGACCGCGCGGTACCTGCCGGCACCGCGCGGGTCCACCTTCCGACTACTTCTTCTTGACGAGCGGGCATTCGCTCGCTTCGAGGGACACGAAGGCGTCCTTGCCAGGGATGTTGCGAACGGGCTTGTAGAAGTCCCACGGCCCCTTTGACTCCGCCGGGCTCTTCACCTGGTATAGCGTCAGATCGTGGATGAAGCGGCCATCGGCTCGGATTGGTCCGGTCTGGCCGAAGAACTCCATTGGCATCTCTTTCATCTTAGCGACGACCTTCTCGGACTCGTCCGTCTTCGCCGCCTCGATGGCTTTCAAGTAGTGGACCACGGTTGCGTAGGTGGTCGCCTGTTCACGGGTCGGCATCTTGCCGAATTTGTCGGCGAACCGCCGTGACCAGGCCCGAGCCTGATCATTCATGTCCCAGTAGAACCCTTCCGTCAGGAGAAGGCCCTGGGCTGCCTGCAATCCAAGCGCATTTATCTCGGAGATGAACATGATCAGGCCGACGAGGCGTTGCCCCCCTGCGAAGATGCCGAATTCGCCGGCTTGCTTGATGGCGTTGACGGTGTCGGCCCCAGCGTTCGCCAAACCGATCACCTTTGCTCCGGATTGGCTGGCCTGAAGCAATTGCTGGCCGAAATCGGTCGTGTTCTGAGGATGCTTGGCCGAACCGAGGACCTTCCCGCCAGCCGCCTCGATGATCTTGCGGCTCTGGGCCTCGATCAGGTTGCCGAACGCGTAATCGGCCGTGATGAAGTACCACGTGTCGGCACCGCTCTCGACCACGGCCTTGACGGTTCCGTTCGTCAGTGCGTGCGTATCGTCGGACGTCTGGATGCTGTAGGGCGAGCAAGCGGCTCCGCTCAATGCCTCGCTGGCGGCGCCGGAGATAAGAAACACCTTCTTCTTGTCTCGGACGAGCTGCTGCACACTGAGTGCAACCGAAGATGTTGGAACGTCCGCAACGGCATCAACGCGTTGCTCATCGAACCATTGACGAACGATCACCGACCCGATGTCGGGCTTGTTCTGGTGGTCTGCCGACACGATCTCGATGGCGGCCCCGTTGACCTTGCCGCCGAAATCCTCGGCAGCCATCCGCGCCGCGAGAACCGAGCCCGGTCCCGCGAGATCCACGTACGGGCCGGATTGGTCGTTTAGCACGCCGATCCGTACCACACCGTCGGAAATCTGAGCCTGTGCGCCCGTCGAGAGCGCAACCGCGGCCAGCAACGGTATGATTTTCCAACCCTTGAGCATCGTTTCTTCCCTCTCGATTATGATCTCTTGCAGGTTCCGCGGCCGAACAAGGCGCGGACTGACACGCGAATCGATTAGTTCGTAGCGGCAGGAGCGTTCTCGTCCGCGATCTCCATGAGGAGATCGCGGGCCGCGACCTGGTCGCCGACGGCGACCGCGACTTTGCGAACGATTCCCGCCTGGGGCGCCAGAATGCGCTGCTGCATCTTCATCGCCTCGAGCACGGCGACGAGTTGCCCCTTCTCGACCGTCTGGCCTTCGACGACCTCCAGGGCCGTGACCTGGCCGTTCATGGGTGCCCGGGTCACACCGCCGGAGCCGGCAGCACGGCCGGCAGCAGGCGCATATGTTCGGTCCTCGGCGAGCCGGGTGCGGCCATCGAGATCGATGAACAGCCGGTCGCCGCGGCGCAGGAGACGCAGGGGACGCCGAAGGCCGTCTATCGTGACGGCGTGCGCGTCGGGGCCGGGTGGAAACGCGACGATTCGGACAGCATCGCCGATCGTAACGCGCCAGCCGTCCGCTTCTGCCCGCGCCGTTGCGGCAAGCTCCGCCTCGCCCGTTCGCAAGATCAGGGTGGGAGCGAGCCAGGCCGGTCGCAGGCTGGGCGCACTGCCGGCGCCACAGAACACGGCGGCTGCCACGGCCAGTGCATCGGTGGCGTCGGTTGCATCATGCCAGCCCTGAGGGAAGCGGCTCGCGATGAAGCCCGTCGTCGCCGCTCCTGCCGCGAACACGTCGTCGCGCAGCACGTCAAGCAGGAACGACTTGTTGGTAGTCAGCCCGAAGAGCGTTGTATCCTCGAGCCCGAATACCAGGCGGCGCCGCGCTTCCTCGCGGTCCGCCCCGTGAGCGATCACCTTCGCGATCATCGGATCGTAATAAGGCGTGACCTGATCGACGGGATTGAGCCCGTGGTCCGTGCGCAGGCCCGGCGCTTCCGAGGGCGACCACCGGGCGACCTCACCGGTCTGAGGCAGGAAGCCTCGCGCGGGGTCTTCGGCGTAGAGGCGCACCTCTATTGCGTGGCCCTCGATCCGCACGTCGTCCTGCCGCAGGGGCAGCGGGCGGCCCGCCGCGACGGCGAGTTGCAGGGCCACCAGATCGAGTCCGGTCACGAGCTCCGTCACCGGATGCTCCACCTGGAGGCGGGTGTTCATCTCGAGGAAGTAGAAGTCGCCGGACCGGTCGAGGAGGAATTCCACCGTGCCGGCGCCGACATAGGAGATGGCGCGTGCCGCCTGCGTGGCAGCCTCGCCCATCGCGGCACGCAGGCTCGCATCGACGGCCGGAGAAGGGGCTTCCTCCACCACCTTCTGATGGCGCCGCTGGATCGAGCAGTCGCGCTCGCCAAGGTGGATGACGTTGCCCTGATGGTCGCCGAAGACCTGGATCTCGACATGGCGCGGCTCGACGACGGCCTTCTCGAGCAGGAGGGTGCCGTCGCCGAATGCGTTCTTGGCCTCGGACCGCGCGGCCTTGAGGGCTGCGGCGAGCTCGGCCGGGTCGTTGACCAGGCGCATGCCGCGCCCGCCTCCGCCCGCCGACGCCTTGATCATGACAGGATAGCCAATCCGCTTCGCTTCGGCCGCGAAGGTAGCGTCGTCCTGATCGTCGCCCTGATAACCGGGAACGCAGGGCACGCCGGCGTCGATCATCCGCCGCTTGGCAAGGGCCTTGTCGCCCATTGCCCGGATCGCATCGGGTGACGGGCCGATGAAGACGAGCCCGGCCTGGCCGCAAGCTTCGGCGAAGGCCGCGTTCTCGGACAGAAAGCCGTAGCCCGGATGAACCGCCTGGGCTCCGCTCTTCAGCGCCGCCGCGATGATCTCGTCGCCTTTGAGATAGGAGCGGCTCACCGGAGCCGGGCCGATCTCCACCGCGGCATCGGCTAAGCCGACGTGGCGCGCGCCGCGATCGGCCTCGGAATGGACCGCGACCGTCCCGTACCCCATGGCTCGGGCCGTCCGGATCACCCGGCAGGCAATCTCACCGCGGTTGGCGATCAGAATGCGGTCAAAGCGAAACATGTCGTTGGTTGCGGTCATGGCAGCTCTACCCAGCTCGGCCGCCGCTTCTCCAGGAAGGCGGATACGCCTTCGCGTCCCTCGGCGTGGTCCAGCCGGGCCAGGAAAGCCTCGGCCGCGCGCTCCCGGAATTCGCCCGAGACGGGCCAGGCGAGATTGCGGAACAGCGCTTTGGTCTCGGCATTCGCGGCCCGGGCGCAGCGCCCGATTCCGGCGAGCAGCTCGGCGAGTCGCTGCTCCAACGCCTCGGCAGTGTCGCTGAGCTCGTCCAGAATGCCGATCTCGTGAGCGGCTTTGCCGTCGAGCCGGGCTGCCGTCAGCGCCAGGCGGGTGGCCGCCCTCGCGCCGATCCGGCTCGCGACATGGGGCGCGATCTGCGCGGGCAGGAGGCCAAGCGTCGTCTCGGACAGGGAGAAGCGTGCTTCCGGAGTTCCGAGCACGATGTCGGCGCAGGCCGCAAGGCCGAAGCCTCCTCCCATCGCCGGCCCCTGCACGACGGCGACAGTGCAAACTGGCATCTCGGCGAGCCGAGCGAAGAGCGCCCCGGCCTCGGCATTTACGGCCCGGATGGCACGCCGCCCCGCTTCGCCCTCGCCGATGCGTTCGACGGTGGCTGCAAGGTCCGCTCCTGCGCAGAACGCATTGCCGGCGCCGCGAAGCACGACGGCACGCAGCTGCTCGTCCGCCTCGGCACGCGCGAGCGCGGTGTCGAGCGCGGCCACCATGGGGTCGGTGAGTGCGTTCCGCCGCTCGGGATCGTTCAGGGTGAGCGTGAGGACGAAGCCTCGACGCTGCTCCAGGACAAGGGGAGATGTCATCGGTAGCGGGGTCAGAAGCGGGCGACGCCGAACGTGGACGGGCGCGGCTCCTTGGCGGCTCCCATCTCGATCGTGTCGAGGCAGTGGATGAGGACGTCGCGCGTATGCCGAGGATCGATGATCCCGTCGTCCCAGAGGCGCGCCGTGGTGAAGAGCGCGGTCGACTCGCGCTCATAGGCGGCCCGGATCTCCGCCCCGCGGGCCTCGATGGCGTCGCGGTCGGGTTCGGTCCCCCGCCCGCGCGCCGCGTCCTCGGCGACGAAGCCGAGCACCTTGGCCGCCTGCTCGCCGCCCATAACGGCCAGCCGGTTCGTCGGCCAGGAGAAGATGAACCTCGGCCCGAAGGCCCGGCCACACATGGCGTAGGCACCCGCCCCAAAGGCTCCGCCCATTTGGATCGTGAGCTTCGGCACGGTGGCATTGGTCACGGCCTGGATGAACTTCGACCCGTGCTTGACGATGCCCGAAGCCTCCGCCTCCGTGCCGACCATGAAGCCTGTCGTGTTCTGGAGAAAGACAATCGGGATGCCGCCCTGGCAGCAGGCCTGGATGAACTGCGTGGCCTTGTTGGCTCCGGCGGAGTCGATCGGGCCATTATTGCCGATCAGACCGACCGCATGCCCGCCGACGTGAGCCTGCCCGCACACCGTCGCGAAGCCGAAATCGGGCTTGAAATCGAGGAAGTCCGACCCGTCCACGACCCGAGCGATCACGGCCCTCACATCGTAGGGATGCCGGTAATCCGTGGGTGCGAGCGCGAGGATGTCGTCCGCCGACCGCAGAGGGGCATGTCCGCCGACAGCAGGGCGAGCGAGCTCGGGAACGACCTTGGCGACGAGCTCGCGCGCGAGCCGAATGGCGTCGCCATCGTCCTCGGCAAGGTATTCTGCGAGCCCTGTCGTCGAGGCGTGCAGCTCCGCGCCGCCGAGATCCTCATCGTTCGCGATCTCGCCTGTCGCGGCACGCAGAAGCGGCGGCCCCGCCAGGAAGACCTTCGACCGCCCGCGGACCATGATCACGTAGTCCGACATCCCGGGCTGATAGGCACCGCCCGCCGTGGACGAGCCGTGCACAACCGCGATCACGGGAACGCCCGCGGCCGACAGCTTCGCGAGGTTGGCGAACTGCTTCCCACCCTCCACAAAGAGTTCCGCCTGGAGCATCAGGTTGGCGCCCGCGCTCTCGACCAGCTGGACGTAGGGCAGGCGGTTTTCCAGCGCGATTTCCTGCGCGCGCACGATCTTGCGGATGCCCATGGGATGCATCGCGCCGCCCGCGATGCCCGCATCATTCGCCATGATCATCACGCGCCGGCCAGACACCTCGCCGATCCCGGCGATCACGCCCGCGCCCATGACGCGATCAACGCCGTCGTCGTCGTGCATACCGAGGCCGCACAACGTCGAGAGTTCGAGAAAACTGGTGTTGCGGTCGAGGAGCAGGCTCACGCGCTCGCGCGGCAGCAACTGGTTGCGCTTGCGCATACGCGCCTCGGCCTTCGCCGAGGTGGCAACGACCCTCGCCTCCAGCGACCGCACCTCGTCAAGCAGGACCAAGTGACCCTCGCGGTTGGCGCGCGATTGGGCGTTGTTCGGCGGCGGGGAGATGTCGAGCGTGGGCATCGACGGGCACTTCCTGGAACGTGATTACGGGCCGCCCCAGAGGGAAACCCGACTTTTCTGATCAACCGCGGCGAGGCCTCGATACGGCGGCACGAGCGACACTCGACCCACTCGTAACGGACCGACCGGGCAATTCCGATATCTACCGACGGGTATATGTTTGTTCCTGGGGTGTAAAGAGGCTATACGCGTCGGAACAAGTCTGGATCGGCGGCGGGAGATGCGCCTATGAGGCTGTGGCACTGCGTTGATGCACGCTCGTTTCGCGTGCTGTGGGCACTCGAGGAGCTCGGGCTCGACTACGAGTTGATCCTCCTCGGTTTTCCGCCTCGGGTCCGCGATCGCCGCATCTTCGAAGTCAATCCGCTCGGGACTGTTCCGGCGTTCGAGGCGGGCCGGACCGTGATGACCGAGTCCAGCGCGATCTGCGAATGGCTGGCGGAGCAGCATCCTGCTTCCAGGCTCTCCGTGGCGACAGACGAGCCCGCGCGCGCCGAATACCTGAACTGGCTTCACCAGGCGGACACGACACTCACCTTTCCGCAGGCCGTTCATCTCCGTTACGCCTATCTCGAGACGGAGGATCGGCGGCTCCCACAGGCGGCGGAGGATTACCGGCGCTGGTTCCTCGGTCGCCTAAAGCTGCTCTCGAGCGCCCTCGCCAGCCGCGACTACGTGTGCGCCGGCCGATTCACGATGGCCGACATCGCCGTTAGCTACGCGCTGTCGCTCTCCGAAGACCTTGGACTGGATGCTGACCTCCCCGGGGTAGTGCGCGCCTATCTCAGGCACGTCACCGACCGGGACGGATGGCGACGGGCAAAGGCTGCCCAGGAAGAGGCCGCACGTGCGGCAGGGCTCCCGGTCGAAGCTCCGGCACGCCTCCTCCGGCGATCCGTGCTGGCGGGCTCGCCTGACGCCGCCTGATTCGGCATCGGGAACCCACGCCGAAATCGCCCGGACGTTTGCCGCGGCACACCGCCGATCACCGCCGCTCGAGGCTTGTCGCAGGTGATCGGAATCAATACCGCTCGGTAGGGTTTTCTCTCACCATCAAGGGCGCAGGTGCATGGCCGTCGGGCTGAAGGAAGAAGCGCTTGAGTTTAAGAAGAACCGCATCCTCGAGGTTGCGAGCGAGCTCTTCTTCCGAAAGGGCTTCACGCGAACCACCCTGGAGGAGATCGCGACGGCGCTCTCCGTCACGAAGCCGTTCATCTACCAGTATTATGCGACAAAAGCCGATCTCCTGGCAGACGTGTGCCTGAGGACGACGGCCCTTGCCGCGGAACGAGCGCGCCTTGCCCGCGAGAACCGGGGCACGCCCACCGAAAGGCTCAGGCGATTCGTCAACAGCCTCGCTCACGAGGTGATCAAGGGCCGCATCTACCTCGCCGTCTACTTTCGCGAGGAACAGCACCTGCCAGAGGCAGCACGGCTGAAGCTCCAGGAAGACCATCGCCGCTTCAACCGCGCCTTGATGGATCTTCTCGAAGAAGGTCGCGCGTCGGGCGAGTTCACCATCTCCGACCCTCTCGTCGCGATGCAGGCGATCACCGGTATGACAACCTGGGCGTTCTTCTGGTTCCGCCCGGATGGCCGGCTGACGGCCGAGGCCGTTGCAGACGAGATGGCTCTACTCGCGATGCGTGCAGTCGGCGCAAGGTCGAAGCGGAGGTAAATCGTCGACCCGCTACCAAGACACAGCGGTTGCATCTACCGGCGTACATTGATATCTACTGACGGGTAGAAATTATTCCCTCTTAGGCTGGTGCTGTCCGGCTGGCGAGCGGAGGCGGGCAGGAACGCGAGATGGACTTGAAGGCCGAGATGGCGGGCACGGTCATGGCGTTGACCTGCGGGCCGGGTGATGCGGTAGGCGCCGGGGATGAACTCCTCGTCCTCGAGTCGATGAAGATGGAAGTGCCGCTCTTGGCTCCGATGGCTGGCACCGTGCAGGCGATCCACGTCGAGGAAGGCGAGGTCGTGCAGGAAGGCCAAATTCTCCTGTCCCTCGGCTGACCCTGGCCGACATCTGCGGGCCTGGCCCCACACATGCCCGTCGCGCCGGGCGCAGGATATCTCGCCTGTAGCCAAAGTACGGCGCGCCGGCGGGCTTGCTCCAGTTTGAGATAGTCTTCGATGAACATGCAACGAGTCAGCACGAAGCCGGCGGAGCCCGCGACCATGGAGGAACTGGTCACCGAGCACGGCCGCTGGACGGCCAAGGCGATGTCGCTGGGCGGCACCGAGAAGGTCGCGCGGCAGCATGCGCTGGGCAAGCTGACCGTTCGCGAAAGGATCGAGCGCCTCCTGGACTCAGGCAGCTTCCACGAATACGGCCGCTTCACCTCGCACTATACCCAAGACATCCCGACAGTGGAGACGATCACTCCGGCAGACGGCGTCGTGATGGGGTTTGGCCTCATCGACGGGCGCCACGTCTGCGTAGTCGGTGAGGATTTCACGATCATGGGCGGCTCCCATGGCGTGATCAACGCGCGCAAGAAGCTGCATGCGATCCAGATGGCGCGGCGTGAGCGCGTTCCGTTGATCTGGCTGCTCGACGGAGCAGGCGCACGCGGGCAGGAACTGATGAACGACGGCCTGCCCGACGTAACGCACTTCCTCGAGCAGGCACGGCTCTCCGGCACCGCGCCCCAGATCGGGCTCGTCCTCGGCCCCTGTGCCGGCGACAGCGCGCTTGTCGCCGCCGGCAGCGAGTTCGTCGTGATGCGCAAGGGCACGGCGATGATGGCTGCGGGGGGGCCTCCCGTAGTCAAGGCCGCGACCGGAATCGAGGTGACAAAGGAGGACCTGGGAGGAAGCGCGATCCACACGCAGGTCTCCGGGGTGGCCGACAACGAAGCCGAGACGGACGAGGAGGCCCTCGATCTCGCGCGCCGCTTCCTTTCGTACCTGCCCCAGAATGCCTGGAACTGGCCCGAGCGCGGAACTCCTGCCGAGCCGGAAGCGATCGACCTCGGGCGGATCGTCCCGGCGCAGAAGCGCCGTGCCTACGACATGAAGATGCTGATCCGTGGCATCGTCGATGCGGGCAGCTTTTTCGAGATCAAGCCGAACTACGCGAAGATGATGATCACTGGACTGGCCCGGATGGATGGTCACCCGGTCGGGATCGTCGCGAACCAGCCGCTCGTCCATGCCGGCGCGATCACGGCTGCCGCAGCGCGCAAGGCGCAGCATTTCATCGAGCTCTGCTCGGCCTATCACGTTCCTCTGGTCTTTCTGCAGGACGTTCCGGGCGTGATGACGGGGCCCCAGGCCGAGAAGGAGGGCACGCTGCGAGCCGGCCTCTCGCTAGTGAACTCCCTGGCCTGGAGCGAGGTGCCGAAAGTCACGATCGTGATCCGGAAGGCGTTTGGTTTCGCCGCATGCGCGATGGGGGGCTGGGGCGGCGAGCAGAGCTATGTGGCGGCCTGGCTCACGGCAGATTTCGCCTCGCTGCCGGTGTCCGGGGGTGTTGCCGCCGCGTTCAAGCGCGAGATCGAGGCGGCTCCCGATCCGGCCCAGGCGCTGCGCGAGATCGAAGCGCGCTTCGTCGGAGGGACAGGCCCCTACAACGCCGCGGCCCGGTTCACGGTTCACGACGTGATCGCACCTAGCGAGACCCGGGGTCACATCCTGCACGCTCTGTCGCTCGCCCGTTCGCGGCGAAGCGCGCAGCCGCAGCCAGTGGCGAAGTACGGCGTCTCCCCCTAGCCGGGGAGACGAAACGGGGGGGAGGGAAGAAGAGGATGACGATGGGACGGAAAGACCCGCGGATTCCGGCTCGGGAGGAATGCACGGTCCGCTCCCTTCTCGACCGGTGGGCAGGGGATCGTCCGGATGCGCCCTACGCCGTCTTCTGGCGCGGGCCGACGATCAGCTTCCGGGAGATGCGCGAGCGCGCGATGAAGATCGCGGCGGGCCTCGCAGCCTTGGGTGTCAGGCAGGGCGACAACGTCGTCGTCTGGCTTCCGAACGGGGTTCGCTGCCTCGAGACTTGGTTCGGGATCAACTGGCTCGGCGCAGTGTACGTCCCGATCAACACCGCCTATCGCGGTGGCGTCCTCCAGCACGTCCTCAATAATTCCGGCGCCGGCCTGATCGTTGCCCATGCGGGGCTGGTCGAGCGACTGACGGACGTGGAGTGCCCCGCCCTGAAGACGGTGGTGGTCGTCGGTGGCTCCTCACCCGCGATCAAAGGGCTTACGATGCTGCCCGAGAGCGCGCTGGACGGAGATCCGGCAGCCGTGCCCGAGCTCGAGCGCCCGATCGAGCCGTGGGACCTGCAATCGATCATCTACACCTCCGGCACCACCGGGCCGTCCAAGGGCGTCATGTCGAGCTACGCCCACCTGTGGGCGATGTCCGGCCCGCAGGCCTTCAAGATGGTGCGGGAGGACGATCGCTATCTCTGCAACCTTCCGCTCTTCCACGTCGGCGGCACCATCCCGGTCATGGGCATGCTCTCGCGCGGCGGGTCCGTCTCGCTGATCGAGGCGTTCAGCACGTCCGACTTCTGGGGCCAGGTGCGCGAAACGGAATCAACCTGCGTCCTGCTGCTCGGCGCGATGCCGACCTTCATCGTCAAGCTGCCGCCGAGCGAGCGCGATCGCGATCACACGCTGCGCACCGTGATCATCGTACCGCTGGCAGAGAACGCCCAAGCCTTCTCTGAGCGGTTCGGGGTCACCGTCTGGACCCTCTACAACATGTCGGAGATTTCGACGCAGTTGGTCTCCGGCCCCAATCCGCCGCGCACCGGCATCTGCGGCAAACCACGCGAGGGCGCCCATGTGCGGCTCGTGGACGAGAACGATTGCGAGGTTGGGCCGGGCGAGGTCGGAGAGCTGATCGTCCACGCGCATGATCCGTGGTCGCTGAATAGCGGCTATTATCGCAACGAGGCCGCGACCGCGAAGGCTTGGCGGAATGGCTGGTTCCACACGGGCGATGCCTTCCGTATCAACGAGGAGGGCGACTGGGTGTTCTTCGACCGGATGAAGGACGCGATCCGGCGCCGGGGCGAGAACGTCTCCTCCTTCGAGGTCGAGGCCGAGGTGGCGAGCCATCCGGCCGTGAACGAGGTCTGCGTGGTGGGCGTTCCGAGCGAGTTCTCCGAGGAGGAGCTTCTCTGCGTCATTGCCTGCGTGGACGGGATGAGCCTTGATCCAGCCGAGCTCATCGAGTTCCTGCGGCCCCGCATGGCGCATTTCATGATCCCGCGTTACGTCCGGATCGTGGACGCTCTGCCCCGGACGCCGACGGCCAAGATCCGCAAGCACGTCCTGCGCGAAGAAGGCGTCACGCAGGATACCTGGGATCGGGAGGCGGCAGGAATCCGGATTCGCCGAGAAAAGATTGGCTGAGTGCGCGCAGGCGCGTCCCGATCCGCAACCGGTCTGGGGGGCTCTGCGCGGCGTTGGCGTGTCGTTCGACGGGCGAGCGACGATCGACGGAATCTCGCTCGACCTCTCGGAGCGGCGGATTGGGCTCATCGGCCGGAACGGGTCTGGAAAAAGCACGCTCCTACGTCTTCTGGCCGGTCTGATCGCGCCGGACCGCGGCGAGGTGCGGCTCTGGGGTTTCAACCCGGCGCGGGATCGGCGCCGCGCGGTCGCCGCGCTCGGGGTGCTGTTCCAGAACCCGGACCATCAGATCATCTTTCCGACCGTCATTGAGGAACTGGTCTTCGGCTTGCGCAGCATCGGGATGACGGCCCGCGACGCTGCAACCCGGGCCATGGAGGTGCTCGCCGAAGCAGGGCACGCCGACTGGCGCGACCGGCCCTGCCATCAGCTGAGCCAGGGGGAACGGCACCTCCTATGTCTGCTTGCCGTCACCGCGATGGAGCCGCGCGCCATCCTTCTCGACGAGCCGTTCACGGGGGTCGACCGGCCGACGAGCCGCTGGCTGCGCAACTGGCTGGAGAGACTTGATCCGCTGACCGTCTTGGCAACCCATGAGATGGCACTGCTCCGGGGCGTGGAGCGTGTGATCTGGATCGATCGGGGACGAGTGCTGGAGGACGGTCCCCCAGCCACCGTGATCGCCCGATACGAGGCCGAGATGGACCGGCTCGCGGAGCGGCCATGCTTGCCCTGACCCTGCCACAGCCGACGCGCTGGCATCGGATCCCGGCTGCATCGAAGCTCGCCATTCTGGCCGTGTTCGCGACGGCTCTCGCCGTGATCGACGATCCTCTCCTCCTCGCCGTTGCAGCAGCGCTCAGCCTCTTGCCTTGGCTCACCGAAGGAGCCGTGCTCCGCCAGCACGCGCTCCGCCTTGCCTGGCCACTCGCACCCGTTCTGGGCCTGCTCATCGGCTGGCACGCGCTACGTGGCGCCCCATCGGAGGCGGTACCCCCGGCCCTGCGACTGGTTGCGACCGTATCGCTGGCCACTTTGGTCACCGCCACGACGCGCCTCGATGCGCTCGTCTCGGTGCTCGTGCGGGTTCTCCGTCCGCTCGAGCGGCTCTCGTTGTCGCCGGAGACCCTGGCGCTTGCGCTTGCGCTTGTCGTTCGCTCGATCCCGGTTCTGCTGGACCGTGCGAGTCGCCTCACGCTGGCGTGGCGCGCCCGATCGGCGCGACGCGCAGGATGGCGGCTCGCTTTTCCGCTCGCCCTATCGGCTCTCGACGACGCCGACCGAACGGCAGAGGCGCTGCGGGCCCGCCGCGCCGAGCCCTGATCGAGGCATTCCCAAGCATGACCGTCGCCCTTACGCGAATTGCCCTCTTTGCCGCGCTGATCGCCGTGCTTGGCATCGTGCCTCGGCTCGAACTCGCGGCGGGAGTTCCGATCACGGCGCAATCGCTCGCGGTCATGCTGGCGGGAAGCGTTCTGGGAGCCCGACGGGGAGCTCTGGCCGTGTTGCTGTTCCTGACCCTGGTCTTGCTCGGACTGCCCTTGCTCGCAGGGGGGCGGGGTGGGCTCGGTGTTCTGGCGGGCCCGACCGTCGGATACATCATCGGGTTTCCGATCGCCGCGTTCGTGATTGGTTTAATCGTCGAACGCCGCGGTCGCATCCCGATCGCCGTCGCCTCCTTCATCGGGTCCGTCGCAGGCGGACTCGTCATCCTCAACCTGCTCGGCGCCCTCGGCATGGCGTGGCGGCTGTCCGTGCCCTTCGCGGAAGCACTCGCGCTCACTCTTGCCTTCGTCCCGGGAGACCTCGTGAAAGCCGCTCTGGCCGCGATACTCACCCAGGCGCTGGCGAGAGCAAGGCCGCAGCTGTGGCAGAGGGAGACCAGGCCCGCTTAGGCTGCTGTGCCACTGCAGCGCTGGACGCACCGCTCACTTCATATGACGGCTTTGACGGTTTCCCTCTCCAGAGCGGACCTTCCGCTTGCGGCGAGGATGCGCCAACAGCGGAACTTGGGTCAGCGCCCGAGAGCGGACATTTCGAACTGCGCCCAACTCAGTCATTCCCAGAGGCCGCGGCTCCGCCCGAAAGCAGCCGCGGCCTCTGAGGTTTGTATGCCCACAAGAGACTGAAAAGCTTCCAGTCTTCCTCCCCCCTCGGAAGCCTCGAATGCTGCCGTCACTTGATCGGTAAGGTGCGGAAAAGCGGATCAGGCCTGCGCCTTAACCGGGAGGCGAAACGGAGCGCCGAGTCGGTTGAACGCGTTCATCGCCGCGATGGTGATCGTGAGGTCCACGAGATCCTTGGCGGCAAAGGCCGAACTCGCAGCCGCGTAGGCCTCGTCGGAAGCGTGTGCCTCGCTGACCCGCGTGACTTCCTCCGCCCATGCGAGGGCTGCGCGATACCGATCAGGGAACAGGTGGGGCACCTCGGCCCAGACCGGAACCAGGACGACCTTCTCGAACGACATTGTCTTGAGGAGGTCTCGGGTATGCAGGTCGATGCAATGCGCGCAGCGATTGATTTGCGACACGGGCAGAAAAACCAGGTTGATCAGTTCGTGAGGTAGCTCGGTACCCGTAGTGATGTAGTGGTGGATGCCGAAGAGCGCCTTCGCACCCTGCGGCGCCACCTCGTTCCAAACCAGCCGGTCGATCTGGCCCATAACAATACAATGCTCCAAACGCCGGGGATCAGCGTCCGCAGCCATGACTTGCGGACAGGCGCTGGTGTGACATGCCACGGGCGCTCCCGTTGGACGCGGCCGATGTCACGCCTGGGCATCTCCGCTCGTCTTGTCCTCGGGATCGGGATGCGCAAGCGTCAAAAACGCTGGATGTGGTGTCGCCATGGATACGATGCGGCTAGACGCGGCGGACGACCGGCAGACCGCCGACTTCGAAGAGGAGCGCAAGCGTCTGACACGGCTGGCCTACCGGATGACGGGCTCAATCGCCGAGGCGGAGGACGTCGTGCAGGACGCGTGGTTGCGGTGGGTCGGGGTCCACGGCGGCGTCAGTTCGCCTCGCGCTTATCTTACCCGCATCGTCACGCGTCTGTGCATCGACCCGCGCCGCTCGGCACAGGCTCGGCGAGAAACTTACGTCGGTACTTGGCTACCCGATCCTCTGGTCGGATCCGTCGAGCCGAACGAGATGGTCTCGGACGACGTCACCGTCACGCTGATGCTCGCCCTTGAGCGCTTGTCGCCTCTGGAGCGCGCAGCCTTCCTCCTGCACGACGTGTTTGACGTGCCGCTGTCAGAGGTGGCAGCCGCCCTCGACCGCGAGCCTGCCGCCGTCCGCCAACTCGCGTCGCGAGCCCGCAAGCACGTGCGGACCGCGCGTCCCCGGTTTACGGTCGAGCCAGCTGACGCGGAGCGGATCACCCGTGCCTTCTTCGTCGCCGCACGCGATGGCGACGTCGAGACGCTCTCGGCACTGCTGGCCAGGAACGTCGAGATCCATTCCGATGGCGGCGGGAAAGTCCTCGCCTTCCGCAACGTCGTCCACGGCATCGAGCGAGCTTTGCGCCTGTTCGCGGCGCAAGGTCGCAAGCAAACCGTGCCTCCGAAGCTTCTGCGCGTCGTCTCCATCGATGGCCTGCCGGGCCACATCAGCATCGATCCTGGCGGTGCGCTTCAAACGACGGCGCTCGGCATCCAAAATGACACGATCACTGCGATCTACATCGTCAGAAATCCTGAGAAGTTGAAGCATCTGGCGGCGGAAATGAATTAGTCGACGCCGATCTGCCCGAAGGTCCCTCGGCTCTCGTGCATGGTTCTGTTGCGAGCGAAGCCGCCGTCAGAGCTCGGCAAGCCAAGCGTCGAAGCGCGTGCGCCCGATACGTGCCGCCCCGTCATTAGCTGGAACGAGCGAGCCCACTTCCAGCGGGGTGCCGAAATAGAGGGCTGTCCGGTCGGCCGACACCGCTCGGCCATCGCCGGAAGCCGCGGCGCGCTTTGCGACGAACTCACGGAACGGCAACCTCTCGGGGCCGGCGATCTCAACAGTGGCGTTGGCGGGCGGCGCAACGGCCACGTCCGCCAGCGCCGAGGCGACATCGCTCGCGGCGATCGGCTGCAAGTTGGCATCCGGCACGAGGAGCCGATCGCCTGCGACGGAGGCTTCGGAGATGGTGGCGACGAACTCGAAGAACTGCGTGGCTCGAACGATGGTGTATGGGATCCCCGCCGCCTTGATCAGTCGCTCTTGCGCGACCTTAGCCCGAAAGTAGCCGTTCCCTTGGAGGCGATCCGTACCGACGATCGAGAGGGCAACGTGGTGCTTCACGCCCGCTTGCCTCTCGGCAGCGATGATATTGCGGCCGGACCGTTCGAAGAAGTCGAGCACCGCAGTATCTGCGAATGATGGAGCATTAGAAACATCGACGACGACCTCGGCACCGGTAAGAACCCTGGCGAGGCCCTCACCCGTGTAGGCGTTCACGCCTGTGCTGGGGGAGGCAGGGACCGCCCCGTGGCCCATGCGCAGCAGATCAGCGGTCACCTGCCTGCCGATCAGCCCGCTGCCGCCGACCACAACGATCTTCATGGCACTCGCTCCTCGGAACGCTCCCAGGCGGACAATGCGCTCGGTCTCTCGCTCGAAGACAGGACGAGGTAGGATTAGGCCTTGTAACATCGAGCCGATAATTTCCGGTCAGGTGTCCGATCCCATATCCGGCTCCGCGCCGAAGCGGCTGTCCAGTCGAGCCGGCCGGCTCCTTCGAAGCGGCCTAGGTTCTGACCGGGCTCAAGCTCGTACTCAGGTAGCGAACGGAGTTCGCGGGGTTCCCGGCAGCAACTTCGCCTTTCGGCCCACCTGCGGCTGTTGAGCGGCGGATCGGGCGAAAACCAGGGGCGTGCCAGAAACGCGGCCCCTAATGTGATGTGCTTGGCCTGTGCGCCGACTATTCGGCGCGAGTGCCACCACGATGCCTCTGCCCTTTAATTGATCGTAGCGGGGCGTCTATGATCCGCTGAGCGATAAGCCGCGGGAGAAGGCGAGGCGCGGTTAAGCTCAGCGGCCAACATCTGCCGATCGCGGTGGCGCCGTCTTAGGGGCCCGGCAAAAGGGCGGATACCCGCAAAGCCGGCTCCAGCGCGTTCGGACGTTCAGCTCTTGATGAAAGCAAGCAGATCCGGATTGACCACGTCCGCATGTGTGGTGAGCATGCCATGCGGAAATCCCTCGTACACCTTCAGAGTGCCACTCTTTAGCAGCTTGATCGAAAGCAGCGCGGAATCCGCGATTGGCACGATCTGATCATCATCGCCGTGCACAACGAAGGTCGGCACGTTGATGACCTTGAGATCCTCGGTGAAATCGGTTTCCGAGAACGCCTTAATGCCATCATAGTGCGCGTTGGCAGCGCCCATCATGCCCTGCCGCCACCAGTTCTGGACCACGGCGGGTATGGGGGTCGCACCAGGTCGGTTGAAGCTATAGAAAGGCCCGGTCGGCAGATCGACATAGAATTGCGAGCGGTTGGCCGCGAGCGCCCGGCGCAGGCCGTCGAACACCTCGGTCGGCAGCCCACCCGGGTTAGCAGCGCTCTTGACCATAACGGGCGGCACCGCCCCAACGATGATCAGCTTGGACACGCGGCCCGCCGTCTGGCCGTGGCGGGCAACATAGTGCGTTGCCTCGCCACCGCCGGTCGAGTGACCGATATGCACGACGTTCCAGAGGTCAAGATGCTCGGCTACAGCAGCGGCATCCGCTGCGTAGTGATCCATGTCGTGGCCGTCGCTCACCTGTGTCGAGCGACCATGTCCACGCCTATCATGGGCCACGACCCGATAGCCTTCCGCCAGAAAGAATAGCATCTGGGTGTCCCAGTCATCAGCTGATAGCGGCCAGCCGTGATGGAACATGATCGGCTGGGCATCCTTCGGCCCCCAATCCTTGTAGAATATCTCTACGCCATCGGTGGTGGTGATCGTGCTCATCGGCGCTCTTCCTTTCTAGTTTGCAGTGGGAGGGATCGGCCGAACACCGATCTGGTGCCTTCGGCCGCTGGCATCAGAAGGGTGGTGGCCACGCTCCAGCCCCAGCAGGGCGTTGCGTCAGGTGGCTGAGACAATCCCTTGGCGGCCGGCAGACCGGTAGGGGCAGCGTCCACACTAGCCGTTACGCCACGCACAGCGGAGCGCACGCCGGCTAATAGTCCCAGAAGACCGGGACCCAGCGGAAGGTATCGCCCTCGGCGGCGACCCGACCGACGGATGGGAACGGCAGGTGGGTGGCCACCAGCTGCTCGCCGGTCGCCGCAAGTTCCGTCAGAAGACGGATGCGGACACGGGCGGCCTCCTCGGGGTCGTGCTCGAACCCGTTGTGCCAGTCGGGGTGCTCGAACCCGACCGCGAATACAGCGTCGCCCGCGAAGGTGAGGCGGTCGCCCTTAGACCCCAGACGAACGACGCTATGCCCGGGTGTGTGGCCGCCGGTCCGGCGCACGACCACGCCCGGGGCTACCTCGTGCTCCTCGTCGAACTGGCGGAGCTGGCTGCGGTATTCCTGCACAAAGCGCTTGGCAGCCGCTCGAAGCGCATCCGGAAAGCCGGTGGGCATATGTACGTGACTGAAATCCGGCGAATTCCAGAACGCGACCTCGGCGGCTGCCACGTGGATCTGCAGGTCCGGGCGGAGCCGCTCCTTCACCCCGTCGACGAGCAGCCCACCGACATGGTCCATGTGCATGTGGGTCAGCACGACGTCGGTCACGGAGGAGAGGTCGATGCCGGCGCCCTCCAGCCGCTGGATCAGCTGCCCAGCGCGCGGCAGGTTCAGATCAGGATCCAGCCCGAGCCCAGCATCGATGAGGATGGTCTGCGTGCCGCTTTGGACCAGAACGACGTTCAGCGACCAATCGAAGGAATCCGCCGGCAGGAACATGTCGTTCAGCCAGGCCGTCCGGGCAGCCTTGTCGACGTTATGTCCCAGCATCTCGGTCGGCAGCGGCAAGACGCCATCGCTGATCACTAGCACGTCGATGTCGCCGACCTGCACCGCGTAGCGCGACGGCACCAATTCCGTCGAACTCAGCCGGGCGTCGTGCGAGTTAATGTTCAGTCCCATGATCGTCTCCTTGCAGGTGCCGCGAAGAACGGCAACGATCAAAGGTAACTTTGCGCGAAGATGAGAGCGATTGGGCCGAGGGACAGCTTCACCTATTCGAGGGCATAGGGCGCGGAGTGTAGCCTTCGAACTGCGTGCAGCCCATGCACCCGGAGTTTTGCGGCAGATGCGAGCGGCCTGCTGCCTCCACCATCGCCGTGCGAATGACCGGCACTCAGCAATGAGCGTGAGACACGCGATCTTCCGGACAGGCTTCGGGTTCCGCCGAAGCACGTAGGGCATCGCACGCGCGATCGAGCGTCCAAACCTCGACCGGTCTTGCCCGTCCGCGAACGACGATCGGCGCCCCCGCGGGAACCAGCTCGACTGCAAGCTCGCCCACCTCCTCGCGAACGCGTGCGATCAGCTCCTGGCTGACGACTAACGGAGTACCGAGACGGCGGGTCAGGGACTCCAGGCGGCTCGCCGTGTCCACGGTGTCACCGAGAACCGCGAGCTCCAGCCGCTGCTCGTTCCCGATTTCGCCGAGCACCACGGGCCCGAAATGGAGGCCGATCCCGACGCTCAGCCGCGGCTCGCCGATTGCGCACCGTTTCGCGTTCCAGGCCTCCAGCTGTTCCAGCATCGACTTGGCGCAGGCGAGCGCGTCAGTGGCATCGCGGGTGCCTGGGCGCGGTGTGCCGAAGGTGGCCATCACGCTGTCGCCTACGAACTTGTCGAGGGTTCCGCGGTGCTCGAAGACGCAATCGGCCATGCGCTGGTGGAACCCGCGCAGCAGTCGAATGACGCTGGACGGTGGTATGGTCTCGCACAAGCCCGTGAAGCCGACGATGTCGACGAACAGGACCGCGACCCTTTGCGTCCGGACAGGGCCGAACGGATCGTCGATCTCGGCGAGCTCGTCGACGAGGTTTGCAGGGACGAAGCGAGCAAGGTTGTCCCGCGTGCGCTCGATGCGTGCCTGGATCTCAACAAGGCGTTGGATCCGGCCGACGATCACGGCCAAGATTCCGGCGATCAAAAACCCGGTGAAAATATTGGAAGCCCAGCCGGCCGTGTCGATGAAGCGGGCATCGAGGTAATGCGCGAGATCCTCCGGGTCGCTGCCGGGCAGTCCGAAGCCCAGCAGCGCTCCGGGCTGCCACGCGAGGAGCGCGACCCCGCAGCTCCAGGTCGCCGCGATGATGATGGTAGCCCCGATGACCAGCGCCGGGGAGAGCGTGAAGGTTGCCCATGCGATCAGCAGGATGAAGAACGGAAAGGCCGGAGGCCGAAGCTTCATCTGGATCGGCCAGGGAGGATGATCGAACGGGTTCGGAACGAGCAGCGTGATCGTCAGCAGGATGGCGTTCGCCAGCACGAAGCCGAGCACCAGCCAGGAGGGCGTCGGCCGGCGTGCAAGCCAGGCCCACCCGGCGGCAAGCCCGATGAACCCCGCAACCAGGGCAAGATAGAAGATCGCCCCCGGCCAGGGGTGGACCAGGGCGCACCAGACCGCAACGGCCACATAGGCCAGCGTCAGGGCATGTGCTCCGGTGCGGCCGCTCCGCTGCCGCTCCTCGGCTAGGGCGGCCGCGGCCCGGCTGTCGAGATTGCCGGAGCGGCGCGGCTTCGCGGGAGGGCGGGGTTTCCACCCCCAGGATCGCGTCTGTTTCCCGGACAGCCGTGGCACGCCAGGCGAACGGAGAAGCCGGGCAAGGCGATGCGGCCCGTCTTGTGCTAGCGCGGCCACTACCGAGTCACGGATCGCCTTGTCCGGCATGATTAGCATCCAATCGCTGCGCAGGGCTGGCCAGATCAGGCTGCGCGGAGGCCGGCCCTGGCATCGAGAGCTTGTCGCTGAGATCCTGCCCTGCCGGTATGATGCTCCGGGATAGGTAGACCGATCCGGCCGTCGGGCTTTTGTCGGCTTCCCGCGGGACCATCGCGCGCGATGCATGGATTTCCATAGGGTGCAGCCAGCGGGCCGTGGACCTACGATCCCGCCGCATGAGCGCCAATCCAGGGGCCGAGGCCCGTGCAGAACGGTTCCACGCCCCAGCCTTTGCCGGACAGGAGCACGCGACGGTGACAGCTCTGCTGCGGGACCGGCCCCAGGCCGTGGCCATCCTGGCCTCCCTCTTGGCAATGACGACCTCCGCCGTGACGGGATCGCTTCTCGGCCTCACCGTTCCGGTCGCGGCGGCCTTCGTCTACGCGCCTCCGAAGGCGCAGACGCCCCTGCTCGCGATGCTGGCTCTCGCCTTCGCGGCTTCGGCCCTCCTGGGCCAAGTTCTCCCGGCGAACAGCCGCGAGACCTTGCTGTCCTGGTCGGCTTTCCTTGCTACGGCGGCCTGCCTCGGCGCGCTGGTGGCGAGCGCGTCCGGGTGGCGAAATCCGGAGGCCGTGGAGGCGCTGCGCATCATCGAGAGCATGCCGGCCTTAACCTGGTCGGCAACCGCCGATGGCCGGAGGACTTTCGTCAGCGCGAACCTGCTCGGCTTCATCGGTCGGCCCAACCCGGGCGCGGGGCTCTTCCATGAGCTCACCAACACCGAATGGCGGGCTGTCTTTCATCCCGACGATTATGGCGAGGTGCTCAGCCGGCGCCGAGCGGCCCTGGATGCGGGCGATCCGTACGACGCGAACTTTCGGCTTCGCCGGTTCGACGGCGTCTATCGCTGGTTTCGCTGCTTCGGGACGGCCCGCTACGATGAGCAGGGGCGGGTTGTCGGCTGGTACGGAACGATGGTCGACATCGACGAGCAGGTGCATGCCGAGGAGGCCCTGCGGCAGAGCGAGCGGCGCTATCGCGACCTGTTTCACTACATGCCGATCGGCCTCGCTCAGGTCGATGCCAGCAAGCTCATCCCCCTCTTCACCGAACTGCGCGCGAAGGGTGTCCAGGAACTCGGGCCGTATATCGACGAGTACCCAGACGTCCTTCGCCAGGCGGTCGAAGCGCTCGAACTGGAAGAGGCCAACCAGCATCTCCTCGCCATGTTCGGAGCGCGCGACGCCACGGAAATGCGCGGGCCGGTCACCCGCTATTGGGAGCCGAGCCTTCCGACTATCCGCCGCTCAATCGAGGCGCGCTATCGCGGCGAGGAGGTCTTCCAGGAGGAGACCAAGGTCGCCCGAATCGATGGCCGCGTCTTCGATGTCCTGTTCACGACGGCCCGTCCCGGCGCAGTCGCCAACAAGAGTCTGGTCGGCTTCATCGACATCACGGAGCGCATGAAGGCCGAGAAGGTCCTGCGGGAGAGCGAGCGGCAGCTGCGGCAGCTCACGGAGACCGTTCCGGCGCTGATCTGGTCTACCACGGCCGACGGCACGCCCAACTACGTCAACAAGCGGCTGACCGATGCAGTCGGGCTCTGTCCCGAGGACTTGCTCACGGAAGGAGGCTCTCGGTCCCTTGCCGACATCCATCCTGACGACAGGCGCGAGGTGGAACGGGCTCTCGTTCGCTCGTTCGAAACGGGCGCCCCTTTCGCCATGACCTACCGCCAGCGGCGGGCAGACGGAACCTACAGGTGGACGGACGGCCGCGCGGAGGCTCTGCGGGATGAGTCAGGACGCATCGCACAATGGTACGGCGTCTGCGTCGACATCCATGATCTCGTTGCCACGCAGGACGCGCTACGCG
This sequence comes from Enterovirga sp. CN4-39, assembly GCF_049446235.1. Lineage (NCBI taxonomy): Bacteria > Pseudomonadati > Pseudomonadota > Alphaproteobacteria > Hyphomicrobiales > Methylobacteriaceae > Enterovirga > Enterovirga sp. CN4-39. The sequence goes on from NZ_JBMSEF010000016.1 coordinate 63,345, forward strand.
AGCGAGAGCGGGAGCTCTCCCATCTCGTCGATATGGTTCCGAGTTACCTCTGGCGTCTTTCGTCGGATGGCGAGCCGAACTTCTTCAACAAGCGGCTGATCGCATTCGTTGGGATGAGCGTCGGCGATGCCGACAAGCCGGATCGCAGCCGGCTCAGCGCAGTTCTGGAGGCGATTGTACATCCTGACGAGGTCGAAGACCTCGCCCTCGCGCTGAGGCACAGCATCGCCACGGGCGATCCCTTTGCCATGAGATACCGCGTCCGCCGGGCCGATGGTGTCTATCGCTGGATGGACGGGCGCGCGGAGCCGATGCGCGACCCGGCCGGACGCATCCTGCAATGGTACGGGCTCTCCCACGACATCGACGACCAGCTCCGGATCGAGGAAGCCTTACGAGAACGCGAGCGCTCCCTTTCGCAGCTCGTCGAGACGCTGCCGGCGATGATCGACTGCGCCGCGCCGGACGGCGAGCCGGTCTACCGCAGCCGGCAACTTCGCCAATTCCTCGGTTACGATCTTGAGGAGCTGGACGGATCCAGGAAATCGCGGCTTGCCGGTACCCTTGATGCCGGCGTCCACCCCGACGACCTGCCGGGCGTCAAGGAGCTGTACGCGCATTCCCTGGCGACGGGCGAGCCCTACGCAAGAAGGCACCGCCTTCGACGATTCGACGGCGAGTATCGCTGGGTGGAGACGCGCGCAGCCCCGATGCGGAACGCCGCGGGCGAGATTGTCCAATGGAACGTCATCTGCCTCGACATCGAGAACGAGGTCCGCGCCCAGGAGGAACTGCGCCGCGCGCGGGAGGGGATGGCCCGGGCAAGCCAGGCTTCGAGCCTCGCCGAGCTTTCAGCCTCCATCGCGCACGAGGTGAATCAGCCGCTCGCCGCCATCGTAGCCAATTCAGAGGCCTGCTACCGGTGGCTCTCGGCCGATCCCCCGAACCTCGACCGCGCGAAGGTCACGGCCGAGCGCATCATCCGCGACGCCAATTCGGCTGCGGACGTGGTCAACCGGATCCGCGCCGTCTTCAGGCAGTCAATCGAGCTGCGGGCCGATACGGCGCTGTCGAGCGTCATCGAGGAAGCGGAACGGCTCATCACGGATGAAGCAGCGCGGCGACAGGTTCGCATCGCGGTCGCTATCGAGAAGGACCTGCCCCTGGCGGCTCTCGACCGCGTCCAGATCCAGCAGGTCCTGATCAACCTCATCCGCAACGGCATGGAGGCGATGGACGGCTCTACGGGCGAGAAGGTGCTGACGATCCGCGTGCGCCGAACCGAGAACCTCGTTCGAACGGAGATCGCCGATTGCGGTCCCGGCATAGCGGCACCGGAGCGGATCTTCGAGCCATTCTTCACCACCAAGACCTACGGCATGGGCATGGGGCTCGCGATCTGCCGTTCGATCGTGGAATCCCACAACGGCCGGCTCTGGGCGGAGACCGGCACCCCTCGCGGAGCGACCTTCATCTTCACGCTGCCCCTCGCTCCCGAGGAGGCGTGACGATGAGTGGTGGCTCGATTGTCTTTATCGTGGACGACGACGGCGCGATCCGTGAGGCGCTCCAGGAGCTCCTCGCCTCACACGGCATGGATGCGGTCGCCTTCGCGTCGGCCGGCGAATACGTGCGGGCGGACAAACCCAACCTTCCCGCCTGCCTCATCCTCGATGTCGCCTTGCCGGACATCAGCGGCCTCGACCTGCAAAGGCAGATGAAGGGGGGCGAGCATCCTCCCATCGTCTTTCTGACGGGCAAGGGCGACATTCCCTCCTCCGTGCAGGCAATCAAGCACGGCGCGGTCGACTTCCTGATCAAGCCGGTGGCGGGATCGGACCTGATGGCGGCGGTTCAGGCAGGGATCGCCCAGGACCAGGCCGACCGCGCCGGGCGGGCCGACCGCGAACTTCTGAGAGATCGATACCTCACCCTGACGCCCCGCGAGCGCGAAGTGATGGCGCTCGTCATCAGCGGGCTTCTCAACAAGCAGGCGGCTGCGGAGCTCGGCATCAGCGAAGTGACGCTGGAGATCCATCGCCGGAACGTCATGAGAAAAATGGCGGCGGCGTCTCTCGCCGACCTCGTCCGCCTGGCAGAGCGGCTGGAGATACCGGTTACCCACTCGCGGCGGACCTGAGGAGTTTGGGCTTGAACACGCGCAGCTACGTCGTGGCGATCGTCGACGACGATCCACGCCTGCTCGAATCGGTCGGCAACCTGCTCGAATCCGCCGGGTACGAGCCCGTGAGCTTCACCTCTGCGGCTACCTTCCTGAAGGCCGGGCTGGCGGGAATCGACGCGCTGATCACCGATATCGGCATGCCCGGCCTCGACGGGTTCCAGCTGCGCGACCTCGTGAGCCGGGAGCGTCCCGACATGCCGGTCTTCCTCATCACCGGTCGACACGAGTTCGCCGAGCAGGGCCGGGCCCACGGGATCAGCGGCTTTTTCCGAAAACCCTTCGACGGCAAAGCGCTGCTCGCGGCTGTCGGAAGCGCTCTGAACCAGCAGGAAAGCGGAGAGAACCGATGAGAACCGCGCAGCCTCTCTTTCGCAACTCGGCCCACCCGACTGCGCGCCGCACGGCCGAGGCCGAGATGCCGGTCATCATCATCGTCGACGACGACGAGGCCGTTCGCGAAGCGCTGGCGAACCTGCTCGAGTCGGCAGGCTTCGACACGCTGTGTTTCGCATCGACGCACGATCTCCTCGCCACCAAAGCGTTGGACAGGCCGGGCTGCCTCATCCTGGACGTTCGCATGCCCGGAACGAGCGGCCTCGATCTCCAGGCTCACCTGGCCGAGAGCGGCACGTCCAAGCCCATCATCTTCCTCACCGGGCATGGGGACATCCCGATGACCGTCCAGGCCATGAAGGCGGGCGCCGTGGACTTTCTGACCAAGCCCGCCCGAGACCAGGCCCTGCTCGACGCGGTCGCCGCTGCGATCAAGCTCGACGCCGCACGCCGGCGCCAGGCCCTGGTCGTGGAGCGAAACGTCGAGCGGTACGAGACGCTCACCCCCCGGGAACGCGAGGTCCTTGCCAACGTCGTCCGCGGCCGCGTCAACAAGCAGATCGCCTTCGACCTCGGCATCAGCGAGGTCACGGTCAAACTCCATCGCAGCAACGGAATGCGGAAGATGGAAGCCACCACGTTGGCAGCGCTCCTTAGATCATGGGAGACATTGCCGATTACAGCGAACATGGCCTGACGTTTCGCTGGAATGGACTATCCTGCCGGATAGTTCTTCCAGAAACATCGAGCAAATACCTTCCCCATCGTAGGAGCGAGGCGGGCCTGCTGGCTCCCCGTTCACGCAACCCGGACGCGGTCCGGGCGGCTTCGAGAAGGATGGAGCTCGACCATGAAACAGAGGCTTGTGATCGTCGGCGCCGGCTTCGCCGGCATGTATGCGGCGCTCTCCGCGGCCCGGCTGCGTGAGCAGGAGAACGTTTCCGCCACCGAACTCGAGATCGTGCTCGTCTCGCAGAAGCCGGAGCTGGTCATTCGGCCGCGGCTTTACGAACCCGATCCCGGCCGCATGACGGCCCCGCTCGGCGACGTCCTCGGCGCGATCGAGGTCACGTTCGTCCAGGGCGAGGTCGAAGAGGTCGACACCGTCGCGCGGTCCATCGGGATCCTCGAGGCCGCCGGCACACGCCGGTCGCTGACCTATGACCGGCTGGTGATCACGACCGGCAGCCGGCTGTTCCGCCCGCCCATTCCCGGGCTCGAGGAGCACGGCTTCAGCGTCGACCAGCTGGAGGACGCGATCGAGCTCGACCGGCACCTGGACGGCCTCGGCGCGCGGCCCGCCTCGCTTGGCCGAGACACGGTCGTGGTCGCGGGCGGCGGCTTCACGGGCATCGAGGTGGCCACGGAGATGCCCGCCCGCTTGCGCCGAATCCTGGGGAACGGGTCCGGACGGGTCGTGCTGGTCGAGCGCAATCCGGCCGTCGTGCCGGATATGGGGCCGACGCCGCGTCCGATCGTGCAGGACGCGCTTCGCACGCTCGGCATCGAGACCCGCCTCGGGGTCGGCGTGACCGCCTTGGACAAAGGCGGCGTGACGCTCTCGGACGGCGGGCGCATCGAGAGCGAGACCGTGATCTGGGCCGCCGGTATCCGGGCAGCGCCGCTGACGGGCAAGCTCCCAGCGGAGCGCGACAATTTCGGGCGCCTTCTGGTCGATCGGGACTTGCGGGTGCCAGGTCTGAAAGACGTCTTCGCGGCCGGGGATGCGGCGCAGGCGGCCTGCGACAATGCCGGGAACCACGCGCTGATGTCGTGCCAGCATGCGACCCGGCTCGGCGCCTTCGCGGGGAACAACGCCGCTGCCGATCTGCTCCGCCTCCCGCTCCGTCCCTACCACCAGGAAGCGTACGTCACCTGCCTCGATCTCGGCGGTGCGGGAGCCGTCCTGACGCGCGGCTGGGACCGGCGGGTCGAGTTGGTCGGCGCGGAGGCGAAAGCCTACAAGGCCGAGATCAACACGGTCTGGATTTACCCGCCGCGCCCTGAAAGGGCCACCGCCCTCGCCTCTGCCGATCCCGAACAGGTGACACGGCTCTAGGCCCAAGGCTTCGGATAGCGGCGAGGATCAGATCCATGAAAGTGCTTGAGAACAAGACCGCCATCGTCACCGGCGGCGGCGCGGGGATTGGCCTCGCGATCGCGCGCCTCTTCGCTCAATGCGGCGCCCGGGTGCTCGTGACGGGCCGCCGCCAGGAGGCCATCGAAGCCGCCGCCGCGGCCCATCCGGCGATCACGGGCTTTGCGGCCGATGCCGGCGATCCCCAGGCAGCGGAGGCGACGGTGGCGCGTGCCGTCGAACTCTCCGGGCGGCTCGACATCCTGGTCAACAATGCAGGGGCGGGCCGGCCGGAGGCTCTCGCCGACATCACGCCGGACAGTCTTGAGACCGCGTTCCGGACGAATGTCTTTGGCCCCACGCTGCTCGCCAGGGCTGCCGTGCCGCACCTTCAGGCAACCAGAGGCTCGATCCTCAACCTGTCGAGCACGCTTGCCCGCAGGCCGGTCGCCGGCTTCTCGGCCTACGCTGCCAGCAAGGCCGCGCTCGAACATCTGACGCGGGTCTGGGCCCTCGAACTCGCTCCCTTCGGGATCAGGGTCAATGCGATCGCCTCCGGACCGGTGGAGAGCGACTTCCTTCGTGATCGCATGGGCTTCTCGGATGAGGAGATCGCGGCCATCAAGGCGAAGGAGATCGAGATGATCCCGCTTGGCCGCCGCGGTGTGCCGGACGACATCGCACGTTGGGCGCTCGCGCTCATCCACCCTGAGAGGACGTGGGTGACCGGGCAGGTGCTCGGGATCGACGGCGGCTTCAGTCTCTGACGCCCACCATCTCTGCAGTCCAGAAAGGAGGCGAACCCTTCAGCGTCTGGCATTCCTAAGCAGATGGAGTGGATGGCTCCCGCTCCCGGCGTCGCAGCGCCAAGGTGGTGCCGTCACGCAGCACGAGCTTGGAGCCGCCACGATGGAGATCACGACAGTCGGCCTCGACCTGGCCAAGAACGTCTTTCAGGTCCATGCGATCAGCAGCACAGGCGAGGTGGTCGTCCGGCGGTCTCTGAGGCGGGCTCAGGTGACCCCGTTCTTCGCCAAGCTCTCGCCTTGTCTGATCGGCATGGAGGCGTGCGGCACGAGCCATCACTGGGCGCGTGAGCTGGTCGGTCTCGGCCATGAGGTTCGGTTGATGCCGCCGGCCTACGTCAAGCCATACGTGAAGCGGGGCAAGACCGACGCCGGGGACGCGGAGGCGATCTGCGAGGCGGTGACCCGCCCGACAATGCGCTTCGTTCCGATCAAATCGGTCGAGCAGCAGGCCGCGCTGGCGCTGCATCGGACCCGTGACCTCCTCGTTCGGCAGCGCACCCAACTCGTCAACATGATCCGTGGGCTCCTAGCCGAGCTCGGCATCGATATCCCGAAGGGCATCACGCACGCCCTGGCGTTCGTCCGGCGAGCGGTGACCGACAAAGCGCCTGAGGTCCCGGATCTCGCCGCGAAGGTGATCGGCGCCCTGGCCGAACAGGCGATCGAGGTCCAGGGTCGTATCCAGCGGCTCGAGCGAGACCTACTGGCTTGGTATCGGTCGAACGATCTCGCACGACGCATCGCGACGGTGCCCGGCGTGGGCTTGCTCGGGGCGACCGCCATGGCGGCCAGCGTCACCGACCCCACCCAGTTCCGCTCCGGCCGTCAGTTCGCGGCCTGGCTCGGGCTCACACCTCTGAACAACTCCAGCGGCGGCAAGGAACGCCTCGGTCGCATCTCCAAGATGGGCGATCAGTACCTGCGGCGGCTTCTGGTCACCGGTATGACCTCGCTCGTCAGGCGCAACAAGCATCATCCCAGCGCGGCAGATCCTCGGATCAATGCCCTGCTCGCCCGCAAGCCGCTCCGGCTCGCGACGGTCGCCATGGCGAACCGAGCGGCCCGGGCGATCTGGGCCATCATGGTCCGAGGCGAGGTCTACCGGAGGCCAGCACTCGGCTCGGCAGCAACCTGAGGACGATCTCTCCGACCGGCGCGGTATCCGCGCGAAGGAGGTTGCGAGGACCATGTGAGATGATGGCGAACCGGTCAGACCGGGGACGAGGACAACCCGCCGTAAGGTCCAGGGCGTCACAGCCCGGTAAGCAGAATGGGACCTCGTCCGCGGAAACCATCAGGGCCAGCGGTCCATGACCGCGCGAACAGGCCGGACACAAGACTGCACCCGACCAGAGCGCCAGACGTCACAAAACCCCTTGCAACGCGGGAGCCATCCACACAGGACCTGCTGCTTTCTGCCAAGATGCGCCAACACTCGACATCAGGGCGCCGCCTGTTAGCGGACCTTAGATGTCGGGGGCCATGTAGCCGCCGTTGTGGCCAAGGCCGTTGCACCCAATAGGTCATGGCAAGGACGCGACGTGATCGCCTGAGCCGGGCGTCAAGCCGATTCGGTCGAGGGACAGGCTTGCGCTCGCCGCCCCATAGGGGCTTCGCGACCACGAGAGTTGGCCGCGACCGTCAAGGCTTGGGCCACCTCAGTGCGCGTCAGCCCTGTCATTCCCGGTTGGATCGTCAGCTCTCGATGCGGATACGACAGACTCGCTCGAATGACGGCGTGACATCAGGCAAGAGTTACTTCAGACCAATTGGTGCACGTCCTAGACGCTCATAGAAGCGGCGCCGACGTGCGCACACGCAAGTTAAGGGGGTGGTATGGCTCATAGCTATCGCGTAGGCGTCTCCAGCGAGAGCTTCGAGGTGGTGCCAAGCAAAGCGGATGAGCTGGGTGACTTCATTGCGCTCCACCGCCGGAAGATTGAGCCTTGGCTTTCGGCGGTGTTTCAGGCCGAACATCTCAACCTCCTGCTCGGCAGCGGTTTCACCAGCGCAGTTGCACACATAGCAGGGGTTCAGGCTACGGGCATGCAGCTTGCTTCCGGAAGATCTCCCCACGCGGCGGCAATCTTAAAGCATGCAACAGACAGCGCTAAAAAGATGGGTCGAGGCGCGGCGAACATTGAGGATCAGCTACGCAGCTCCATTTCGGTCTTAGAAGGTCTCAATATCATAGACAAAACGTCAGCCGAGATGATAAGAGCTGACATAAACGAAGCAATTGGCACCTTTTTACTCTCATTACTGAAAACGGAACGCGACATCAATGCTGCAAAGAGTACGTTAGCCTCAGCATCAATACAATCTTTTCTGCTTAGTTTCGCAAGCCGCGCGGCTTCCCGCGAGCGGCTGCACGTTTTTACGACGAACTATGATCGGTTGATTGAGCTGGGTTGCGACCAAGCCGGCCTCCGGATCATAGATCGCTTTGTCGGCACCCTGCGTCCCCTTTTCCGGAACACCAGGATCGAACTCGACTATCACTATAATCCGCCGGGCATCCGGGGCGAGCCTCGCTTCATGGAGGGCGTTGTGAGGTTGACAAAACTTCACGGAAGCCTCGACTGGCGTTTCGATCCGACGGAGCGCAGCATCTACCGTGCGGAAACACCTTTTGGTGCCGATGACGGTCATCCAAGCCTACCAAACTCGCCGCTCGACACGGTCATGATCTATCCTAATCCGGCGAAGGATGTGGAGACCACCCAATACCCTTATGCCGAGCTGTTCCGTGATTTCGCGTCAGCCACATGCAGGCCGAATTCGGTTGTAGTGACTTATGGCTATGGATTTGGGGATGATCATATAAATCGAGTTCTACTTGACATGCTATCCGTCCCGTCAGCTCATCTGGTGATACTGGCGTTCGATCTCGATGATCGTGTCAAAAGGTTTCTTGATCAGACCCGCCCAGCCCAGGTCAGTTTCCTCGCGGGCCGACACTTCGCCGCGCTCCATCATCTCGTAAACGATTATCTCCCAAAGCCGGCGCTCGACTACATCACAGGCCGGATGTCTGAGCTGTTGAAGAACCGTTCTTTCGCAGAGGGGCCTCAGACATCGTCGACAGCTTCCAGTCAGGTATCTTCGGTGGCTGATGTGGGAGAATGGGGATGAGTTCGCCGATCGAAAGGCTCTCCGAACTCGTCATCGGGACCGTTGAGTCGATCTCATCGGAAGAGATCCGAGTCCTGCTTGATCTCGATGCCCCACAGGCGACTGCGCTCAACACTGGCACGCCGATGAGCTTTCCTCGGATCAATAGCTATGTGCTGATCCCAAATGAGGCTGGCGCCACAGTCGCTTACGTGACTTGGATCGGGATTGAGCGCTCGCCATACCCAAAACGCTCGGGGTTCAGAGATTTCGGGCTTATCGATCTGCCGTTCCCGCTACGGAAGATGTCACTCACACCTATCGGTACGCTCACCTTACGCCGGGAGCGGCGTGGAGGAAGCAGCACTTACGAATTATCTCGGGGTGTGGTGGCCTTTCCCTCAGTAGGAGATCAGATTCTTATCCCCACGCCTGAGCAGATCGCAGCGATCGTAGGAGCAAAGGACCAAGATAGACGTGTTCGGATAGGTTCGTCGCCTCTAGCTGCGGGCACGGCCATCATGGTGGACCCTGACAAGATATTCGGTCGGCACGTCGCTGTGCTTGGGAACACGGGCAGCGGAAAATCCTGTTCAGTCGCTGGTCTTATCCGATGGTCGTTGGATGCAGCGCAAGCTGCGGCGAGAGGTGCAATAGCGGGACCGAATGCTCGCTTCATCGTGCTTGATCCGAATGGCGAATACGCGAAGGCATTCGCAGACAAGCCTGACAACGTCCGCCTCTTCCGCGTGCCGCCAGTCGATAATGGAAAAGGAGAACGGCCACTTCGATTGCCAGCTTGGCTCTGGAATGGTCACGAATGGACAGCTGTGTCCTTCGCTCGACCCGGCGCACAGCGTCCACTGTTGCTGCAGGCGCTTCGCGAGCTAAAGAACGGTGCCTTGGAGGGAACGCCGCGGGCAGTGATTGTCCGGCGTTACCTCCACTCGTACAGATTAATGATTGACGCGATGCTGGCCGATGGCGCTACGACGTACGCTGGATCTGCAAGCAATCGGCGGCGATGCGGAGAGCTACTGGACAACATGGCGGCTGATTGCGCGAGCTTCGGAGAAACACTGGATGGTGACCAGCGCACGCTGGTGGAGGAGATCGGCGCAGCGATTTTGGAGGTAGCGGACTCTCGTCGGTCTGGAGACTGGTTCAATGCCTTTTCCGTCCAAGATATCGAGTCGGTTCGGAGTAGGCTTCAGCGCTTCGTTGATCAGGTTGAAGATGCGTTTTCGGCGGCGCAGCTGACTGAAGACGCGCCGATACCATTCAACGTCCATCTGCTACCAGAGCACCTGGAACGTATCGCTGCGACTGAGGGGGGTGCGCTCGCCGGGTTCGTTACTACGCTCGGTATACGTCTCCGCGGGATCATGGCGGACCCGCGGTTAGGCCAAGTAGTGGGCAGCGAGCCAGCTCTGACCTTTGACGCCTGGCTGGATGCAATCATCGGCACTGATGGTTCATCCAATGGCCAGGTTGCGATCATCGACCTCTCTCTCGTTCCGTCTGAGATCGTTCACGTCGTCGTTGCGGTTTTGGGGCGCCTCATCTTCGAAACGCTGCAGCGCTACCGGCGGATGCATCCCGACGGGAAGCCGCTTCCAACGACTCTCGTCCTAGAGGAAGCGCATAGCTTCGTTAGGCGGGGCTCAAATGAGGACGGGCCCGCGGAAAACCCGGCGCAGCTTTGCCGCGAAGCCTTCGAGAAGATCGCGAGAGAGGGGCGTAAGTTCGGATTGGGTCTGATGCTCTCCTCGCAGCGTCCATCTGAGCTGTCTCCGACGATGTTAGCGCAGTGCAATACCTTCCTCCTGCATCGAATCGTGAATGACCTCGATCAAGCCCTCGTTTCTCGACTGGTGCCAGATAACGTGGCGGGGTTATTAAAGGAGCTACCGAGCTTACCTTCGCGTCAGGCAGTACTACTCGGTTGGGCAACGCCTATACCGCTCCTTGTCGAGATGGACGAACTCCCGGAAGCGCATCGGCCGCAATCGTCGGATCCAGACTTCTGGGCCGTGTGGACGGGTACGAGTTCACGCGCGATCGACTGGAGGACGCTCGTGCATCGTTGGACGGGCGTCGGCGCGGGGGAGTGAGACCGCTCTGGAATAAGAGTTGTCGCGGTGGACCGTGTTCCGTTTTGCGATGGGGGTGGTCGTAGCGAGCTTCATAGGGGTGCTGCTATTCAGGACGACACGGGGCCAGCCTCCCGCAAGCCCCGAATCTCAGTAGGGCAGGTCTGCTGATTGAGCGGACTGCCAATCAGCCCGCCGCGGGGCGGACATTCTCAATTCGTGCCATGGGTCAGAGTTGCTTGCTCGACGACATCGAAACTGGCCCGCCCTATAGCGGACACTCCGAATGCCCGCTTAGGGTCAATCCTGCCCGTTGCGGAGGCGCGACTCTGGAGGAGCATTGCTGCCTTCGAACTCGTTCAGAGTAGCGGGAGCTAAGGTCCGGTGGCAGGCTACGTACCTAGCCACCGGATAATCACGCCGTCTCGGACGTGCCGGCCGGCTTTTTCCTGGTCCGGCTATTCCCGGTCGGAGGCGACTCTTCCTTCTTCCGGCCGAGACCAAGCGTCCTGGCGAGTTGTGATCGCCGCTCGGAATAGGCCGGCGCGGTCATCGGGTAGTCGGACGGCAGACCCCACTTGTGGCGGTACTCGGCCGGGGTCAGGCCTTTGCCCGCGAGGTGGCGCTTCAACGCCTTGTAGCGGCGACCGTCTTCCATGCTGATCAGGTAGTCCGGCGTGACCGACTTCTTGATCGAGACGGGCGGGGTCAGCTTCTCAGGTTCCGCTGCCTTCGGCTGGCCCAGATTGCTCAGGGCGGCATGAACCGTCGAGATCAGGTTTGGCAGATCGCTGATGTGAACCGGGTTGTTCGCGACATAGGACGCGACAAGTTCTGCCGTGAAAAACTGAAGATCGTTCGCCGATGTTTGGTCCTGGCCCTGCAAGTATGCCTCCTTGCTGACGAAGCAGCGTTACCTTGACCCAACATCTGTGGGTCAAGGAGGTTCACTGGTCGCCAACCACGCAGATTTTTCGAGAGGTCTGCACATTCGACTGGACTGTTGGGGCGAGCAGAGATTCCATGGGGGCCTGACCGGTTTTCGGCGATCCTTCACCTCGGACAACCCGAAGGCGGAGTTCGCATCATGCACACCAGTCGTCACGACGAACCGGTCTCGTCGACCAGCAATATCTTCGCTGCGATCGAGCTCAGCTCGACCTCATGGGTGATCGCGCTTCACATCCCGGGTCGGCCGAAGATCAGCTTCGCGCGCGTAGCGTCGGGTGATGCCGAGGCATTGCTCAACACCTTGCGAGGTGCCCAGGCTCGCGCCGCATGTGCGGGAGCGGATAAGCCGCAGGTTCATAGCTGCTACGAGGCCGGGTACGACGGCTTCTGGCTGCACCGCTTCCTCGTGGCGGAAGGCATTCACAACCAGGTGCTCGACTCGGCGAGCATCCAGGTCAGCCGGCGCCGCCGCAACGCCAAGACGGACCGCATCGACGCGGAGGCTCTGGTCCGGGTTCTCATGGCCCTGCAACGGGGGAGGCGAAGGTCTGCAGCGTTGTGCGGGTTCCCACGCCGGAGCAGGAGGATGCGAAGCGCCTTCACCGGTCCCGTGAGAACCTCGTTCGCGAACGCGTTCGGCACGTGAACCGCATCAAGGCTCTTCTCAAGCTGCAGGGGATCTTCGGGGTGGAACCCCTCCGAGACGGCTGGCTCGGCAGCCTGTCGGACCTGAAGACACGGGATGGCCGACTGTTTCCGGTGCACCTGATGAGGGAGATCAGGCGAGAGGCGAAGCTTCTCGAGGCGGTGAGGAAGATGCTGCGTGAGGTCGTTGCCGAGATCGACGCGCTGGTCGGCAGCGTCTCAGGAAGGGTTCGCAAGCCGAAGGGTTCGGCCGCCTCTCACGCCGTCGCCGAGAGCCTGATGCGGATCCGCGGCATCGGGCCGACCTTCGCGTCGGTCCTGGCGACGGAGGTCTTCTACCGCAAGTTCGGCAATCGGCGGGCCGTCGCAAGCTATGTCGGGCTGACCCCGACGCCGTACAGCAGCGGTGGGAGCAGCCGGGACCAGGGCATCAGCAAGGCCGGCAACGCCTGCGCCCGTCACTATGCGGTCGAGCTCGCCTGGCTCTGGCTGCGGAACCAGCCGACGAGCAGGCTCGCGGCCTGGTTCAACGAGCGCGTCGCGGCCTTGAAGGGCCGAACGCGGCGTGTCGCGATCGTGGCGCTCGCCCGCAAGCTGATGATCGCGCTGTGGCGCTTCGTCGAGACCGGCCTCGTACCGGACGGCGCGGCGCTGAAGGGATAGGCGACGTCCTCGACGTCGTCTCTGCAGGGGTGGACGTGACCGGACACACGCTTGGGCTTCGTATCGGCAACAGAGATTGGTCCGTCCCCCAGGCCTGCTTCTCGTGGCATGGACGAGAGATCATGGTCTCGACCGCACGGTCGACCGGATACAAGGTTATGCGACCGTGAGGTCGCGGTGGCTCGCAGGCTTGACCCCAAGGCAGGTGGCTCATTGAGGCTGAACGCGGAGGAGAAGTCGGAAAATAGAGCAGACGCAGACACTTAGGTCCGGATCGGCGCTTGACTGGTGCCCCCATACAAGCGTGTGTGGGTCCCGTCGAGGGTGACGGGAGACGAAGGTATGAGCGCTGCGGGCCTGAGCATTACGGGGTGTCTGACCGAGATCAGCGCCAGGCTGACCGAGGCGGCCGCGATCGCGAAGGGTGCGGTCGCATGTGCCGAGAGCGGGTCGGAGCGCGAGGCTGTCCGGATCGCGATGGATCTCGACGAGCTGCTTCATCAGGTCGGCACCCTGCACGGTGCCATGTGCCTGGTAGGCCGCATGGGCCGGGAGACCGACCGCACTGCTCCAACCTAGCCGCCTACCCGCTCATTGCCCCGCCCCGCCGGTCTCCTGGCCGATTGCGGGGCCGGGGTGGTGCCGGGGCTGGTCCCGGCAGGGAAGCCACCCAGATGACCACCATCACGCTCAGCAAGACCGAGACGACCATCCTCCTTGCGGCCGCCGAACGAGGCGGCGCGATCGAGATCCCGGAGGCGACCAAGCCGGCCACCCAGCAGCGGCTCATGGGCCGCTTCGAACGGGAGAAGCTCATCCGCGCCGAGGAGGACAGGCACGTGTTGACCCTCCTCGGCTACCGGGCCGTCGGGCTTCGCCCGCCGCGGCAGAAGCGGACCGAGGATGGCGCGCCGCGTAAAGCCAGCAAGCGGACGATGGTCTTGGAACTGCTGGGGCGGGCGGAGGGGGCGAGCATCGCTGAGCTGATGAGCGCAACCGGCTGGCTTCCGCATACGACCCGGGCCGCACTCTCGCGACTGCGCTCAGCCGGCAAGCCGCTGCTGAAGAGCTCGCGCGAAGATGACACCACGGCGTACCGGATCCTGGTCGAGGAGCCTGCCGCACCGAAGCGCCGATCGCGCGCCAAGCAGGCGGAAGGGGCAGAGGCGGCGCGGACCTAAGTGGGGTCCGCTATGTCCCGGAACTCGGAAGATCGGCTCGAGGCCGATCTCGCCCGGCTCGCTGCGATGGACCTTGCCGGCCTGCGGCGTCGCTGGCGCACTCTGTTCGGGCGCTCGGCCCCGGACGGCCTGCCACGTTCGCTCCTGCAGCGCGCAGTGGCCTACCGGGTGCAGGCGGACGTGCTCGGCGATCTCGACCGTGAGACGGTCCGGGCCCTGGAGCGGCTCGGGCGAGGGGAGGGCGATCTGCCCCCTCCCCAGCTGCGCGGCACCAAGCCCGGCACGCTGCTCGTGCGCGAGTGGGAGGGCTGTCTGCACCGGGTGATGGTGCTGGAGGAGGGCTTTGGCTGGAAGGGGCAGAGGTTCGAGAGTCTCTCCAAGGTGGCCCGCGCCATCACGGGCACGAACTGGAACGGCCCACGCTTCTTCGGGCTCAGACAGAAGGAGAACGCCAAGGGATCACGGGATCGGAGGACGGAATCGTGAACGCCCGCCCGACCCTCCGCTGCGCCATCTACACCCGGGTCTCGACCGAGCACGGGCTCGACCAGGACTTCAACTCGCTCGACAACCAGCGGGAGGCTGCCGAGGCCTATATCAAGAGCCAGGCCCACGAGGGCTGGCGGCTGATCCGCGACCGCTTCGACGACGGCGGGTTCTCGGGCGGGTCGCTGGACCGACCCGCCCTCCAGCAGCTCCTCGGCGACATCCAGGCCCGCCGCATCGATGTGGTGGTCGTCTACAAGGTCGACCGGCTGACCAGAAGCCTCGCCGACTTCGCAAAGCTCGTCGAGCTGTTCGATGGGCACGCCGTCTCGTTCGTCTCCGTCACCCAGGCCTTCAACACGACAACCAGCATGGGGCGGCTCACGCTGAACGTGCTGCTCTCGTTCGCGCAGTTCGAGCGGGAGGTCACGGGCGAGCGCATCCGGGACAAGATCGCAGCGTCCAAGAAGAAGGGTATCTGGATGGGCGGTGTGGTGCCGCTCGGGTACCGGGTCGAGACCCGCGCGCTCCACATCGTGGAGGAGCACGCCAAGCTGATCCGGACGATCTTCAGCCGCTACCGCGAGCTTGGGTCCGTGAGCGCGCTGAAGGACAGCCTCGACCGGGATGGCGTCGTTGTGCCCGAACGGAAGGATGGAGCGGGGAGGATCACAGGCGGCAAGACGTTCAGCCGCGGGCACCTCTACAAGGTCCTGGCGAATCCGACCTATGTCGGGCGGCTGACGCACAAGGGCCGGGTGCACGAGGGCCAGCATCCGGCGATCTTGGATCTTGCCACCTTCGAGGCCGTCCAGGCGCAGCTCGCAGGCAACACCCGCAACCATGCCCGCCAGCGGCTTGCCTCCGACCATCTCCTGGTCGGCAGGATCCGGGACGAGGGTGGGAACGCTATGACCCCCACCCATGCCAAGAAAGGGCCGAAGCGCTACCGCTACTACGTCTCGCAAGCCGTGCTCCAGGGCCGTGACCGTCCAACCATCACGCGGGTCCCGGCGCCGGAGATCGAGGCTGCCGTGATCGGGGCCCTGCGTTCCCTCATCCCCGCCTACAAGCAACCCGAGGGTGATGCGGATCTCATCGGGCAGCATTGCAAGAGCGTGACGGTCCAGCCGGAATGCCTGATCCTCACCCGGTCCGATGATCAAAGGATCGAGGTTGCCTGGACTCAAGCCCCGTCCCGCAGGCGACGGGAGATCATCCTGCCGCCCGGGGCCAACACTAAGCTCCGTCCGATGAAGGCGGAAGACCGCACCCGCATCCTGCGCGCGATTGCAAAAGCCCGGTCCTGGATGGGCGAGCTGACCTCGTCGGCGGTCGCCAGCACGGACGCGATCGCGAATCGCGAGAGCCTGACGGAGCGCTCGGTTCGGATGACGCTCTCGCTCGCCTTCCTCTCGCCTGCCATCGTCAAGGCGATCGTCGATGGCCGCCTGCCTCGTGGCATCGGCCTCAAGACCCTGATCGACCTGCCCGCATCCTGGGCCGAGCAGGAGCGGGGGCTCGGGTTGTGATCAGCCCTGCTTCAGAGTGCGTGCGCAGCCGTGGTCGAGAAGGCTCTCGATGCTGCGCCGGCTCGATCGCGTCGCGGCGAGGACGAGGAGGTCGCCAACCTCGATCAGCAGCGCCTTCGAGCGGGATGGATCGCCGCCGGCTCCCGGCATCGCGGCAAGCAGGGCAAACAGGTTCGTGGCCTCGAGTTCCGCTCGCGTGATGGTGCGAAGGAGATACGGTTCGCCCTCCAGCGTTGCGCGAAGGCGACCCCATCCTGCGTTCGGTGGTGGAGCGGAGGCGCGCAGCGTCGCGAGCACATTCGGCCGGAAGCACTCGGCGTGGATGTGGAGTTGGTCCTGGCTCCGAGTGTCCATCGAGTTGAGCGCAAGCCCGACGTCCCTCTCCCGGATGCGCCCGCCTGCGCTCTCGACCACGTAGCGCCGCGCCTCGAAGGCGGCCCGCCAATAGGCGCCCCCACCATCCCGCAGCAACTCAGGGCTTTCGATGCCGGGGATGTGGACGAGCGGGGTCAGGATAATGTGGGTCGAGCGATCCGGCGCCCGGACGATGGCGTAGCCGGGCCCGGCGCCCTGACCGGCATCGACCTTCAGGCAGGGGAACGGGTTGCCGAAGGTGTCCTGCGCCACGATGCAGGAGCGCACCACCAGCCAGAGCGCATCGCGGGGGAGGGGAAGCGCTGCCGCGCCGAAGGCGAGCAGGGCGAGGCCGAGCGACAGGGGGATGAAGGCGCGTCGCATCAGCATCTTTGGAAACGGTTTTGGAGGGCTCAGAGACTGGGCCCCAGATCGGACCCATGGAGACCGGAACTCAGGCCCGGAGACCGCCCGGCCCGGTAGGGATCTCGGCTAAGTCGCGGAAACCACGGCCGTATTTCTGGCCGCCAGGAAATGGGGAGTTTGGGGAGATACCCTGGTGGAGCTGAGGGGAATCGAACCCCTGACCTCTGCAGTGCGATTGCAGCGCTCTCCCATCTGAGCTACAGCCCCAGGGCGCCGGCCTTGTAGGGCGCGCTTCGCTGCGCGTCAACGGCGATCGCGGCCTCCGGGCGGCTTCTTCTCGTCGCAATCCGCTCTTTTTTGCCCCGTTGACCTCGTCTTGAGGTCGTCGTGACCTCGCGCGAGCTCGCGTTGACCTCTCCTTGACCTCGGGATGGTCTCGCGCACCTCGCCGCGCGGCGCGGCTGGCCCGATCACCGCATCCGCATCACTGGGTTGTCCCGGCCGGGTCGGCCGGATACATGGCCTGGACACTTCCGGCGGCGGTTCAGATCTCCCATGCGCGCGCTTCTCGACGTCATCATGCTGGCGTTCCAGCTCTATGTCTGGATCCTCATCGCCTCGGCCGTGATGAGCTGGCTGGTCGCGTTCGGGGTCGTGAACATGCGCAACGACGTCGTGCGCACCATCTGGAACTTCCTCTACCAGATCACCGAGCCGGTCCTGCGGCCGATCCGCCGCATCCTGCCCAATCTCGGCGGCATCGACATTTCGCCGATCATCCTCCTCCTGCTCATCTTCCTGATCCAGGGCTGGATCCGCGACTACGCCTATCCCGTCGCCTTCTGATGGGGGAGGTGCCCTGGCGTGCGACGCCGGGCTGCCTGTCGGTGGTCGTCCGGGTCACGCCGCGCGGGGGGCGCGACGCCATAGACGGGATCGACCGGCTCAGCGACGGACGGGCCGTGCTGAAGCTCCGGGTGAGGAGCGTCCCCGAGGACGGGGCGGCGAACGAGGCGGTGCGGAAACTCCTGGCGAAGGCGCTCTGCGTCCCGACATCGGCGGTACGGCTCGAGACGGGCGCGACCGCGCGCCTGAAGACGCTGGCCATTGCGGGTGATCCGGCGGTACTGGCGGGCGCGCTTGCGGCGGCCTGCGGAACGGAAAAGACCTGAATGAGCGCGACGATCATCGACGGGAACGCCCAGGGCGAGAAGCTGCGCGGCAAGGTCGCGGAGGCGGTCCGCGTCCTCGCGGGGCAGGGCGTCACGCCCGGGCTCGCGGTCGTCCTCGTCGGCGAGGATCCAGCGAGCCGCGTCTATGTGCGCAACAAGTCCGCCAAGACGGTCGAGGCCGGCATGCGGAGCTTCGACCACAAGCTGCCGGCGGATGCCTCCGAGGCCGAGGTCCTGGCCCTCGTCCGCCAGCTCAACGCCGACGAGGCGGTCGACGGCATCCTGGTCCAGCTGCCGCTGCCGGCGCATATCGATTCGGCGAAGGTCCTGCTCGCCATCGATCCGGCCAAGGACGTGGACGGCTTCCACCCGGTCAATGCCGGGCTCCTCGCGACAGGCCAGCAGGCGCTCGTGCCCTGCACGCCGCTCGGCTGCATCATCCTCGCCAAGAGCGTCCATCCCGATCTGTCCGGCATGAACGCCGTCGTGGTCGGCCGCTCGAACATCGTCGGCAAGCCGGTCGCCCAGCTGCTCCTGGCCGAGAGCTGCACGGTCACGATCGCCCATTCGAGGACGCGCGACCTGCCGGAGGTCTGCCGCAGGGCCGACCTCCTGGTCGCCGCGGTCGGCCGGCCGGAGATGATCCGCGGCGACTGGGTTAAGCCCGGCGCGACCGTGATCGACGTCGGCATCAATCGCGTCCCGAACCCCTCGGCCGGCGAGGGCAAGACGAGGCTCGTCGGCGACGTCGCCTTCGCGGAGGCGGCCGAGGTCGCCGGGGCCATCACGCCGGTCCCTGGCGGAGTGGGGCCGATGACGATCGCGTGCCTCCTCCGCAACACGGTCCAGGCGGCCTGCGCACGGCGCGGCCTGAAGGTGCCCCTCTAGGCGAGAAGTTCGACCTTTCCTGTTGCGAGCTCATAGACGCCGCCCACTACCTTCAGGCCTTCGCTCGTCGCAGCCTGGGAGAGAATGGGGTGCGAGCCGCGCACCCGGTCTGCGTTCACCCGCACGTTCTCGGCGATGGCGCGCGCGAGCAGATCGCCGCCTTCTGCTTTCCGCGCGACCTCGACCGCCGGCTTGATGGAGTTGATCAGGTCCGGCAGGTGGCCCGGCAATTCGGCATTGTCCTTGATCACCTTGATGGCCGCGTCGACCGCGCCGCAATTCGAATGGCCCAACACCATGACGAGGCGGGTGCCGAGGAAGCGCACGGCGTATTCCAGGCTCGCGAGCCCGTCATCCTGAACGAAATTGCCGGCGAGGCGCACGACGAAGAGGTCACCCTGGCCCTGGTCGAATGCCAGTTCAGGGATGACGCGCGAGTCTGCGCAGCTCAGGATCGCCGCGAAGGGCGCCTGCCCGGCCACGGAGGCGGCGCGGCGGGCCGAATAGTCGCGCACGTTCGGGGCATTGGCGACGTAGCGCGCATTGCCCTCCATGAGCCGCTTGAGACCCTCTTCGGCGGGCACGCCTGCCGCTTGTGCCCGGGCCGCAGCGACCCGCAAGGGGCCGGCGGCAGCGAGAATGGCGGCCGTCTTGAGGAGGGAGCGGCGCGAGAAGCCGAGATGATGCGCGCAGTTGCACATGAGAGGGTCTCCTCAGAAGAGCCGACACCGTAACGGGTGGCCCGGGGCCAGAATGCGTTAAGAGGCCGCCCGAGGCGAGGATCTCCGGCCTGGCGGCGCGAGCCGCCTCCGGCGTCGGTTCGTGTCCGCGGGACCGCTCGGAGATTGACGGCGTCGCGTCGGCTGGACACAGCTTTGGCTCTCCGAGCAAGCGAGCGACAGCATGAAGACCAATCCGGGCCGCTATTTCGAGGATTTCCGGATCGGCGAGACGATCCGGCACGCAACGCCGCGCACGGTCACGGCCGCGGATGGGGCGCTCTACACCGCCCTCTACGGGTCGCGGTTCGCCGTGCAGTCCGCGGACGCCTTTGCGGGCAGCATCGGGTATCCGGGCGCGCCGCTCGACGACCTCCTCGTCTTCCACGTCGTGTTCGGCAAGAGCGTCCCGGACATCTCGCTGAATGCGGTCGCCAATCTAGGCTACGCGGATGGGCGCTTCCTGCAGCCGGTCTATCCGGGCGACACCCTCACGGCCGTCTCGGACGTGATCGGCCTGAAGGAGAATTCCAACCGGCAGACCGGAATCGTCCATGTGCGCACCACCGGCTTCAACCAGCACGGGGCGCCCGTGCTGGAATATTGCCGCTGGGTCATGGTCCGGAAGCTTTCCGAGGCCGCGAGGCCGCATCGCGAGGAGGTGCCGAGCCTCCCGGATGCCGTCCAGCCCGCATCGCTCGGGCTCGCCTGCCCGCCGATCGACCTGAAGGCCTGGGACGACGAGCTGTCCGGCTCGCCGTACCGCTTCGGCGCCTATGCGGCGGGCGAGCGCATCGACCATGTCGACGGGATGACGGTGGAGGAGGCCGAGCACCAGCTCGCGACGCGCCTCTACCAGAATACCGCCAAGGTGCATTTCGACGCGCATGCCGCGACAGGGACGCGGTTCGGCCGGCGGCTGATCTATGGCGGGCACGTCATCTCGCTCGCCCGCGCGCTGTCCTTCAACGGGCTCGCGAACGCCTTCCATGTGGCGGCCATCAATGGCGGCCGGCATGTGGCGCCGCTCTTTGCGGGGGATACGGTCTATGCCTGGAGCGAGATCCTCGAGACGGCCGACCTGCCGGGGCGCCTCGATGTCGGCGCGCTCAGGATCCGGACCATTGCGACAAAGAACCAGCCCTGCACGGACTTCCCCGGTCGGACCGAGGGCGGGTATCACCCGGCCGTCATTCTCGACTTCGATTACTGGGCGCTCATCCCGCGGTGAGCGCGGGCCACCATGCAGAATACCTCATCCCCCGAGATGAAGGAGGCTGCGCCGCTCGACGAGGCCAGCCTCGCCACCCTGCTCGACCGGTTCTACGCCAAGGCGCGGCGCGATCCGGCGCTCGGGCCGGTCTTCGCCGCTGCCATCTTGGATGATTCCTGGCCGGAGCACATGGCGAGGATCGAAGGATTCTGGCGCTCCGTCCTGTTCAAGACCGGGACCTACAAGGGCAATCCGTTCGGCGCGCATGTCCGGCTGCCCGGCCTGACGCCGGCGCTGTTCGCACGCTGGCTGGAGCTGTTCGGCGAGACCTGCCGCGAGGTGCTGGAGCCGGCCGATGCCGCCGCCCTTCAGCACCGGGCCGAGCGGATCGCCGAAAGCCTGCAAGCCGGCCTGTTCTTCCGGCCGGAGTTGAGGGCAATGAGGCCGGAGGCCAGCCCAACCTGACGATCCGACAGGACGAGCGCACGCGAGACCAACTGCCTTCCGAGGTGCCCGATGGACGTCTCAAAACCCGCCGCGACGGCCGAGACCGGTGGTGCGGCCAAGAAGCAGCGCTGCGCCATCACGGGCAGGGAACGCTCGCGCAAGGATCTGGTCCGCCTCGACGCGCTCCGGCCTGCCCTGGCCGAGCGCATCCATCAGGACTTCCCGGGCATCGCCGAAGACGCGCTGGTCAGCCGCGCGGAGGTGAGCCGCTATCGCAGCAAATACGTGGAGGAGATGCTCAGAGAGGAGCATGGCGAGTTCAGCGAACTGGACCGCCAGGTCGCAGAGAGCATCGCCAGGCAGGACACGATCGCGGAGAACATCGAGGAGGACTTCGCCGAGCGCCGGACCCTCGGTGAGCGCCTGTCCGACGGCCTCGCCACGTTCGGCGGCTCATGGGCCTTCCTGATCTCCTTCGCGGTCGTCCTGGTCGCCTGGATGGCGCTGAATTCCTATCTCGCCGACAGGTCTGCGTTCGATCCCTATCCGTTCATCCTGCTGAACCTCGTGCTCTCCTGCCTCGCGGCCGTGCAGGCGCCCATCATCATGATGAGCCAGAAGCGCCAGGAGGCGAAGGACCGTCTCCGGTCGCTGAACGACTATCAGGTGAACCTGAAGGCAGAGCTCGAGATCAGGCACCTGCACGAGAAGATCGACCACATGGTCACGCGGCAGTGGGAACGCCTGGCCGAGATCCAGCAGCTCCAGCTCGAGATCATGCAGGAACGTTTCCTGAGGAAGTGAGCCCCCGGCATCCCCCGGCCCGGCATCGGTTCAAGGCAAGAAGGATACGAGATGGCGACGGTTCGCTTGTGGTCCGATGCGGAGGTCGAGGGCGATCCGGCCGTGAAGGCCGTGTTCGACGACATCCGGAGAACCCGGAAATCCGACTTCGTGAACAATTTCTGGCGCGGCCTCGCCAACGATCCGGCGCAGCTGAAGCGCACCTGGGAGAGCCTCAAGGCCATCATGGTCGAGCCCGGTGCGATCGATCCCCTGACCTGCGAGCTGATCTACATGGCGGTCTCGGCCACGAACAATTGCAGCTACTGCATCCACTCGCATACGGCGGCCGCGCGCCAGAAGGGGATGACGGAGGCGCAGTACGGGCACTTTCTCCAGATCGTCGGGATGGCGGCGCAGACCAACGCGCTGGTCACCACCATGCAGATCCCGGTCGACGAGGCCTTCCAGGTGAATGGCTGAAGCACCGAGGTCCGAGGGGAAGGACTGACCGGGAACCTGGACGCAGGCCGACGCTCGTTCCGCCTCTGAATCAAGGGCAAGGTCGAGCTGTCGCCCTCGCCCTCATTCCAGTACGATCTTCCACGAACACCTGTCGGGACGAGGACCCTCCGGACGAAGCAATTTCCCCGCAACCACCATCCGGCGATTGGAGAATGTCGAATGACCAGCTTCGACGATCCAGGGAGGATGATCCTCCGCAACAAGCTCCTCGGCAGGTGGGCCGCCGGCCAACTGGGGAAGACGGGCCGGGACGCCGATCAGTATTCGGAGGCGCTTGCCCGGGCAGCTTTCCATCCTGATCGCGGCGACGTGTTCAGCACGATCCGCAAGGACTTCGATGCCGCCGGCGTGACCCAGACGGACGAGCAGATACTCCGGGTCATGACCGAGTTCTCGATCAAGGCCGGGGAAGCGATGTCGGGAGGGCCAGGAGACAGCGTCCGCGGCGCAGGGGCGATGCTCGCGCGCAAGCTCATGCTGCCATGAGGGTCAGCCGAATTCCTCTCGAAGGTCGAGCGCTGGTGCGATCCCGAGACGCAGCCCCGCGTGCCGCGGCATCTGCGCGGCTCGGCGCAGACATCGTTCCGTCGTCCAGAGCAGGGGGGGCTCAAGCCGCTCCCTCGAGCGCCGGCGGGCGGCACGACGATGCCGTCTCGCGACTGCCGGGAGAGAAAAAGGGCGGGAAGCCGATCCCCACCCGAATGTCCGGGAGGGCGGGATCGGGGTGGAGCTTCCACGCATAGGGGCGTAACGGGCGGGGCATCACGCCGTGAACTTCGGCCGCCCGCCCGGGTTGAGGGGAGCGGCTCGGCAGCACCGGCGCACAATGGAAGGACAAGGTGAATGAAGGACGGGCCCCAAGGCGAAATCGACTGCCCGTTGCCCCTCGCGACCGTGGCGGAGCTGAAGAACGCCGAAGCCCGCGAGGTCGTGGCCTCGGTGCTGCCTCTCTCCGAGGAGCTGCGGATCAAGCTCGCCCTGTACTGCTACAACCGCGCTCACCTTCGGCCCCTGGGGCTGACGGTCGCGTCGACGATCGACCCGGAGCGCATGGCCGCGCTCGGCGGGACGCTGGGCGAGGTGATCGCCAGCCAGAGCCGGGCATCGGGGCTGAGCTTCGGGACCGAGCCGATCGCCGAGCCGAAGAAGAGGGTCGAGAAGCCCAAGCCCAAGATCAGCCTCGGCGGCCGCGGATGGGTGGACCGCTGAGCCCGGCCGAGAGCTGACCGGCCTCCGGCCGCCCGAGGAGCGCCTGCCGGCCTCCGGCCCTATTCCGCCGCGCTCGGCGAGGCGGAGGCGTTCGCCGGGGCGGCGGCCCTGCCCGAGAAGCGCATCGTCAGGAACCGGATCGCCACGTAGAAGACCGGCGTGAGGAAGAGGCCGAAGAAGGTCACGCCGAGCATGCCCGAGAACACCGCGGTGCCGAGCGCCTGGCGCATCTCGGCGCCCGGGCCGGTGGCGGTTGCGAGCGGCACCACCCCGAGGATGAACGCGAAGGCCGTCATCAGGATCGGCCGCAGGCGGAGGCGGCAGGCCTCGACGACGGCCGGGATCGGCCCCTTGCCGTCGCGGGCCTCGATGTCGCGTGCGAACTCCACGATCAGGATCGCGTTCTTGGCCGCGAGCCCGACCAGGACCACGAGGCCGATCTGGGTCAGGATGTTGTTGTCCTGGCCGCGGATCGTGACCCCGATTAGGGCCGAGAGCACCGACATCGGCACGATCAGGATGATGGCGAGGGGGAGCGACCAGCTCTCGTACTGCGCCGCCAGGACCAGGAACACGAACAGCACAGACAGGCCGAAGATGAAGATGGCCGTGTTGCCGGTCGCCCGCTCCTGGAAGGCGAGCTCGGTCCAGGAGAAGCCCATGCCGGGAGGCATGATCTCCCGCGCGAGCCGCTCGACCGTGTCGAGCGCGGTCGTCGTCGAGACGCCCACGGCCGGCGTGCCCTGGAGGGGCACGGAGGTGTACATGTTGTAGTGCTGCACGAGGTCGGGCCCGGAGATCTCGTCGACCTCGACGAGGGTCCCGAGCGGCACCAGCGCCCCGTTGGTGGAGCGGACGCGCAGCCGGTTGATGTCGTCCTCGGTCAGCCGGTAGCGCTGATCGGCCTGGGCGCGAACCTGGTACACGCGCCCGAACGCGTTGAAGTCGTTCACATAGGCCGTGCCGAGATTGTTCTGCAGCGTGTCGAAGATGTTGCCGACCGGCACGTTGAGCATGCGCGCCTTCTGCCGGTCGATCCGCAGATAGATCTGCGGCGTCGAGGCCGAGAAGGTGGTGAAGACGCCGGCGAGGTTCGGATCGGCCCGCCCTCGCGCCATCAGCTCGTAGGTCGTCGCGAGGACGCGGTCGACCTCGGCGCCGTTGCGCTCCTGCAGCTGCAGCTTCCAGCCGCCGGCATTGCCGATGCCCCGCACGGGCGGCGGCGGGATGGCGATGATGAAGGCCTCCTCGATCGCCTGCATCCGCTTGAAGATGTCGGCGATGATCACGTTCGCCGTGAGGTTCTCCCGCACCCGTTCGCCGAACGGCTTGAACGGCACGAAGACGGCGGCCGCGTTGGTGGCGTTGGTGAAGGTCGCGCCCGAGAAGCCCGCGAAGGCGACCGCGTTTCCGATGCCCGGCGTCTCGAGCGCGATCTCCTGGATGCGGCGCGTCACGGCATCGGTCCGGGAGAGCGAGGCGCCGTCCGGCAGCTGCGCGACGATGATGGCGTAGCCCTGGTCCTGCGTCGGGATGAAGCCGCGCGGCACGCGGTCGGCGAGCCACACCGTCCCGATGAGGAGCCCGGCATAGATCGGAAGCACGATGAGCCTGCGCCGGACGATGGCGCCGACGGCCCGCGAATAGGCCCCGGATGTCCGGTCGAAGCCGTGGTTGAAGAGATCGGCGCCCCTGCGCAGGAAGCCGAAGGGGCCGCCTCTGCCGCGATGTGCGTCATGCGGCTTGAGGAGGATCGCTCCGAGCGCCGGCGAGAGCGTCAGCGACACGAAGGCCGAGATCAGCGTCGAGACCGCGATGGTCAGCGCGAACTGGCGGTAGAACTGTCCCGAGATGCCGGGGATGAAGGCGGTCGGCACGAACACCGCCGCCAGCACGAGCGCGATTGCCACCACCGCGCTTCCGACCTCGTCCATCGTCTGGTGCGCCGCCTCCCGGGGCGACCGACCCTCGGCGATGTTCCGCTCGATGTTCTCGACCACGACGATCGCGTCGTCGACCACGATGCCGATCGCGAGGACGAGCCCGAACAGCGTCAGGTTGTTGAGCGTGAAGCCGAGCGCCGCCATCGCCGCGAATGTCCCGATGAGCGAGACCGGGATGGCGATGATCGGGATGATGGCGGTGCGCCAGGACTGGAGGAACACGATGACGACCACGACGACGAGCGCCAGCGCTTCCCAGAGCGTCTTGTAGACCTCCCTGACCGACTCGGCGATGAACTCCGTGGGGTTGTAGACGACCCGGTAGTCGAGGCCGGCCGGGAAGTCCGCCCTGAGCTCGCGCATCTTGTTCTCGATCTGGGCGGCAGCCTGCAGGGCGTTGGTGCCCGGCCGCTGGAAGATCGCCAGGGCGACGGCCGGCTTGCCGCTGAGATACGAGTTGGTGAAGTAGTCCTGGGCGCCGAGCTCGACCCGGGCGATGTCCTGCAGCCGGACGAGGCGGCCGTCATCCGTCGCGCGCACGATGATGCCGGCGAATTCGCGCGG
Organism: Enterovirga sp. CN4-39; assembly: GCF_049446235.1. Lineage (NCBI taxonomy): Bacteria > Pseudomonadati > Pseudomonadota > Alphaproteobacteria > Hyphomicrobiales > Methylobacteriaceae > Enterovirga > Enterovirga sp. CN4-39. The sequence continues at coordinate 89,597 of NZ_JBMSEF010000016.1, forward strand.
GTTCTGGAACCGGCCCTGGGTGGTGACGGTCAGCTGGAAGGCCTGGTTGCCGGGCACGGGCTCCTGGCCGAGCGCGCCGCCCGAGACCTGGACGTTCTGCTCCTGCACGGCCGCGACGACGTCGCTCGCCGTCATGCCGAAGGTCGCGAGCTTGTCGGCATCGAGCCAGATGCGCATGGAATACTGGCGCTCGCCGAAGATCGAGATGTCGCCGACGCCGTCCAGGCGCAGGAGCTCGTCCCGCACGTTGTTGCGCGCGTAGTTCGAGACGTAGAGCTGGTCGAAGGTCTCGTCGGGCGAGAGCATGTGCACGACCATCATCAGGTCGGGCGAGGCCTTCAGGGTCGTGATGCCGAGCCGCGTCACCTCCTGCGGCAGGCGCGGCGTCGCGATCGCGACGCGGTTCTGGGTCAGCACCTGCGCGGTGTCCAGGTTGGTCCCGAGCTTGAAGGTGACGGTCAACTGCATGTTGCCGTCGCCGGTGGAGTAGGAGGACATGTAGAGCATGTCCTCGACGCCGTTGATCTGCTGCTCCAGGGGCGTCGCGACGGTCGCCGCGACCGTCTTCGCATCGGCCCCGGGATAGCTCGCCCGCACGACGATCGTCGGCGGCACGATCTCCGGATACTGGGCGACCGGGAGCGTCAGGTAGGCGATCGCGCCGACCAGCACGATCACGATCGAGAGCACGGCCGCGAAGATCGGCCGCTCGATGAAGGCGTGGGAGAACCGCATCGCTCGCCTCTGCCCGCGTTCAGTTGGACGGTTCGCGGCTGGGCGGCAGCTCCGTCATCTTGAGCGACACCACGGTGCCCGGGCGGGCCCGGGAGAGCCCGTTCACGACCACGACGTCGTCGGGGCCGAGCCCGTCGCGGATGATCCGGTAGCCGTCGATCCGCGGGCCGGGCCGCACCGCCCTCGCGGCCACCTTGTTGTCGGGCCCCACCACGTAGACGACCCGGCGGTTCTGGTCGGTGCCGAGCGCCTCGTCCGGGACGAGGATCGCCTCGTACGGCTCCGATCCCGGAACCCGGATCCGCCCGAAGAGGCCGGGCGTGAGCGAGAGGTCCTTGTTGTCGAATACGGCGCGGCCGCGCACGGTGCCGCTCGCCTGGTCGAGCCGGATGTCGACGAAGTCGATCCGGCCCTTCCGCCTGCCGTCCCGCTCGTTGGTAAGCGTCACCGTGACGGTCGGGTCGCGGTGGTTGGTGCCGCCCGGGGTGCTGGCGAAGCCCTGGAGGTAGGCGAGGTAGGCGCGCTCGTCGACGTCGAAGTAGAAATAGATCGGGTCGAGCGACACCATGGTGGTGAGCAGCGTCTCGTTCGGCTGGATCAGGTTCCCGACCGAGACGAGGCGCCGGGAGATCCGGCCCGAGATGGGCGCGCGGATCTGCGTGTATTCGAGATCGAGCTTGGCCCTGTCGATCGCGGCCCTGGCCGAGTCGGCCTCGCTCTGCGCCGTCTGCAGGGCCTGGCGCCGCTGGTCCGCGAGTTGCTCGGAGATGTTGCCGGTGCGCTGCAGGGTCGTCGCGCGCTCGAGGTCGGTCTGCGCGAACTCGCTCCGCGCCGTCGCCGAGGCGAGGCTCGCCTGGGCCGAACGGAGCGCCGTCTCGTAGGGGCGCGGATCGATCGTGAAGAGCAGCTCGCCCGCCTTGACGATCGCGCCGTCCTCGAAATGGACCTTCTCCAGATAGCCCGTGACCCGCGCCCTGAGATCCACGGTGTCGACGGCATCGAACCGGCCGATGAAATCGTCCTGCTCGACGATCTTCTTGACGACCGGCTTCGCGACGGACACCGCCGGCGGCGGGGGCGTCTGCGCCATTGCGGGAGTGCCGAACAACACCAGCACAAGTGCTCGCGCCGCGAGGCGCAACATCGGCACGCACCGTTCCCGCTGCATCCGTCACCCGTCGAAAGAGGCTGCTTGAGAGCCCACCCGGACCTCAAGGTAGAGACCGGAGTGCGGGCTCCACAACATGGCCGCGCCGTGCTCTGGCAGATCTCGCAGGCCCGCTGCGTCGGTCACGACGAAACTCGGCCGTGCGTCCATGCCGTATTTATTCCGCGAGGATCCGCCGCTATCGCTCGGGCGGCTGCCCTCCACCGGGCGGAGTGCTTCGCCGGGTGCCTTCACACGGCAGGGTCGCCCCGTCGCGGTCTCCTCCCGCCTTGCGAAATGGACCTGACATGACCGTGTCGAGCGACGACGACCTGGACGCGCTGAAGCAGATCGGGCGCATCGTCGCCAATACGCTGGAGGCGATGGGCAAGGCGATCGAGCCCGGCATGACCACGCGCGAGCTCGACCAGGTCGGGCGGAGGTTCATGGAAGCTGCCGGGGCACGCCCGGCCCCGGAGATGGTCTACGACTTTCCCGGTGCGACCTGCATCAGCGTGAACGAGGAGATCGCCCACGGCATCCCCGGCGACCGCACGATCAGGCCGGGCGACCTCGTCAATATCGACGTCTCGGCGGAGAAGGACGGCTTCTTCGCCGATACCGGGGCATCCTTCGCGGTGCCGCCGGTGACGCGCGCCGTCGAACGGCTCTGCAAGGACGGTCGACGGGCGATGTGGACGGGCTTGCGCCAGGTGGGCAGCGGCAAGCCCCTGGCCGGCATCGGCCGAGCCGTGGGCGCCTTCGCGCAGAAGAACGGCTACACGCTGGTGCGCAACCTCGCCAGCCACGGCGTTGGCCTCTCGCTGCACGAAGAGCCGACGGAGATCGCGACCTGGCCCGATCCCTCCGAGCGCCGGATCATGCGGGACGGTCTCGTGTTCACCGTGGAGCCGTTCCTGTCCCTCGGCGCAGAGATCGCCGAGAGCGGCGAGGACGATGTCTGGACGCTCTACAGCCAGCCGAGGGCGCTGACGGTGCAGTACGAGCACACGGTGGTCGCGACCCGCAACGGGCCGCTGGTCCTCACCATGCCGGGATAGCCGGAGCGCTTCGCCGGACGTAGCTGCGGCGGTGAGCTTCGACCCGCCGATCACCGGCATGCGAGGCGCGTGCGGCATTGAGCATGCCGTCTGCGCCAGCTAGCCTGCTCTTCAGAAACGAAGGGGAGGCTACTCACCGTGCAGTTCGGGATCTTGTGTTTTCCACGCGTCCAGCAACTCGACCTGACCGGTCCGTTCGAGGTTTTTGCATCGGCCAGTGGAGCTCGCGTTCACCTCGTGTGGAAGAGCCTGGACCCTGTTCAGTCGGCGACAGGCCTGATGCTCCAGCCCACCTCTACCTTTGCGGATGCGCCTCAATTCGATGTTCTCTGCATCCCGGGCGGCGCTGGGGTGAACGCATTGATGCAGGATGCCGAAACCCTGGACTTCATCCGGCGACAGGCTGCAGGCGCCCGGTTCGTCACCTCGGTCTGTACCGGAGCGCTCGTGCTCGGCGCCGCGGGGCTCCTGCAGGGCAAGCGCGCTACGACGCACTGGAACTCGCACGACTTCCTGGAGAAGTTCGGCGCTATCCCGGTCCAGGGCCGGGTCGTTCGGGACGGGAACGTGATCACGGCCGGGGGCGTCACGTCTGGAATCGACTTCGGCCTCGCGCTGGTGGCCGAGCTCTTCGGTCAGGAAGAGGCCGAGAAGATCCAGCTCTACATGGAATATGCGCCGGCGCCGCCCTTCAACGCCGGCACGCCCGAGAGTGCGCCGCCCGCCGTGATCGAGAAGGCGCGCGCAAGCCTCGCTCCGTCTCGACGAGAGAAGGAGGAGATCTTCGCCGCCATGGGGCTGTCCGGAGCAGGCTCTGGTTCCGAGCCCGGCACGGTCGGTCGCTAGGACGGACAGCCGACCCGAAGGCTCTGCCGGCCCGGTTGTGCGGGTAGTCCGGCGGGCCCCGACGGAGCGCCGACTTTCGGGGGCGGGGAGGCCGCTACGCGGTCTTGCCGATGCCCTCGATCGCGCGGAAACGCGGCACCAGGAAGTCGGTGAACGCCCTCACCACCGGTCGCATGTAGCGGACGGACGGATAGGCCAGGAACGCCTCGGTCGAGCGGATGCTGTAAGGCTGGAGGACGTGGACCAGCCTCCCGCTCGCCAGCTCGTCGGCCACGAGCGGGTGCTGGACCGGCCCGACACCTTGGCCCTCGCAGAGAGCCGTGATGAGCACCTGTGCGTTGTTGGTCCTCAGGATCGGACGGATCGGGACCTCCAGTGTTCCGCCGTCATGGTGGAGGACGAGCACGTCCCGCGGCGTGTGGGCCCCGACGGCGGTGACGAAATCGAGCTCCGCGAGCTGCCGCGGCTCGTCCAGCCTCCCCGCCCGCGCGAGGTAGGACGGGGCGGCGGCCAGGATCCGTCGCACGAAGCCCAGCCGGCGCACGACCACGTCCTGAGCCTCGGGCCGACCGTAGCGCAGGGCGAGGTCGAATTCCTCGTGGACGACGTCCACCACCCGATCCTCCAGGAAGAGGTCCACGGCCACACCCGGATGGTTGGTCTGAAACTCGGACACGATCGGATGCATGTGCCGGGTGCCTATGCAGGTCGGGGCATGCACCCGGAGCCGGCCTTCGATGCGGCCGGCCTCCCGTTTGCTGTCTTCGAGGGCGGCATCGATCGATACCAGCGCGGGTTGGCATGCGTCGTAGAGCCGCCGGCCCTGCGGCGTCGCTCGTACCACCCGCGCCGAGCGCTCCAGCAATCGTGCCCCCACATGGGCCTCGAGGTTGCGCAGATGCTTGCTGACGGCTGGCTGGGAGACGGCGAGGTCCCGGGCGGCGGCCGTTACCGAGCCCCGCTCGACGGTGCGGACGAAGGCACGAAGCGCAAGAGCTAGATCCATCCATGCCATCCGGTTATGGGGCTCATTACCCCATGACGGATAGACGTGGCATGACGGCCGCGGTTATTCCAGCGCCCGCCCGCACTCCGCGAGATGTCCTTTCAATGCGCCCTTGCCCACCACTTCCGGCTCTCTTTGCCGCCATGCTCTCGATGCTGGCGGCCGGATGCGTCGCGACTGCGCCGGATGTGCAGACTGCCGCGGTGCCCCAGGTTCACCCGAGCTATCTCGCCATGTACGGCGAACGACCGGACGAGAAGTTCCCCATTCCGGCCACCGACCTCAGCGAGGTCGATCCGCAGTATTTCCGCCAGGAGGTCGCCTACCCGCGCGGCGAACAGCCGGGGACCCTCGTGGTCGATCCGGGCAACAAGTTCCTCTACCTCGTCATGGAGAACGGGCGGGCCATGCGCTACGGCGTCGGCGTCGGGAAGGATGGCCTCGCCTGGAGCGGCAAGGCCGAGATCAAGCGGAAGGCGGAGTGGCCGCGCTGGACGCCGACGGCCGCGATGATCCGCCGGGAGCCGGAGAAGAACGGACCCTGGCGCGGCGGGATGGCCGGGGGGCTCGAGAACCCGCTCGGGCCGCGTGCGCTCTACCTCTACGCGAACGGGCGCGACACGCTCTACCGGATCCACGGCACGACCGAGCCTCACACGATCGGCACGAACGTGTCTTCCGGCTGCATCAGGATGTTCAACCAGGACATCATCGACCTCTACGGCCGCGTTCCCCTCGACACGAAGGTGGTGGTGCTGCCGGCTCACGAGAATGTGGAGCCCAATCTCGCTCCCGTCGTCGCCCAGGCGGAGATCGGGACCGACACGGCTTTCGACTGATCTCTCCGGGAGGCCCTCAGATCACGTTCGGCTTTCGCCAGGACAGCCACCAGGTCAGCCCGGTTACGGCGCCGCTGAGCGCCCCGAAGATGGCCAGCCACTCGCTGTCCGGCGGCGCCGCAATCAGGAAGAGAAGGACGAGCGTCAGGGCGGCCCCGGAAGCGGCCCCTGTGCCGATATAGGCTGCCGCGCTCTCCTGGTCCCAGCGCTTCAAGGCGGCGGTCACAGGCAGGCCGACGATGATGCTGCCAGTGAGGACGACAGGTATCGCGACCGCCAGGGGAAGGACGGCCAGGGCCAGCATGGCAAGGAACTCGCCGGGGTCGGTCAAGGCTCGCGGAAGACCGAGGATCGCGAACAGGATCGAGAACAGCAGATAGGGGGCCGCCCCCGCGACCGCGCCGAAGAAGACGGATTTCGCGAATGGCAGAAGGGGGGTGGCGGGGGGCATCATTAGGGGGTCAGGAATCGAGCTGTGCCTCGATGGCCACCTTGTCGATCACCGACCAGACCGACACGATCTTTCCGTTCCGGAACTCGTAGAAGACGTTTTCCGCGAAGTGGATCCTGCGTCCGTCCACCCTCAGGCCAAGGAATTCGCCCTTGGGTGAGCAGTCGAACAGGAGACGGGCCGCGATGCGCGGCGGTTCGCAGACCAGGAAATCGATGTTGAAGCGAAGGTCCGGGATCGTCTCGAAATCATTCACGAGCATGTCGCGATAGCCGGACAGCCCGAACCGCCGGCCATTGTGCTCGACCTTCTCGTCGACGAACTCCCCGAGCCTCGCCCAGTCCTGCGCGTTGAGGCACGCGATATAGCCACGATAGAGGTCGGGAAGCGACAGGTCGGCCAAGTGGCTGTTCCTTGGAGTGGCTCGGTCGCCGCTGAATAGGACGCCAGCCACCCGATGGCCACATGGCCCCCACGCGGATGCTCTCTCCCACTCGCAGCGATTGCCGCCCGATCGGCCTGGATGCCAGGAAGAAAATAGGCCGCAGCATGTCTGCTGCGGCCACTTGGTTCTTCCGGAGTTTGCTGCTGGATCAGAGGCCCATGAAGGAATTGAAGTTCCAGTTCAGGCCCGCCTTCACGAGGTGAGCGTCGAGTTCAGCCGAGATCGGCAGGACGGCCGGAGCCGTCGCGAAGTTGATCGTCCTGCGGTTGAACTGCATGTACTGGTACTCGATCTTGGCGCTCACATTGTTTGTGACCGCGTATTCGAGGCCGCCGCCAACCGTCCAGCCGTCCAGGTCCGTCGAGCGCGAGAATGTGGGGACGCCCGTCGCGCCGCTGCGGTACACCGCGTCGCCCAGATAGGCGTAGCCGCCCTTTGCGTAGACGAGGAGGCGGTCCCAGGCATAGCCCAGGCGGCCGGTCGCGGTCCCAAGGAAGCCTTCGGCCTTTCCTTCGGCGAAAGCGGTTCCGAAACCGGGGGCCCCGATGCTCTGCCGGGTGCCGAAATCCGAATAGGCGAGGTCGCCCTCGATGCCGAGGACGAAGCTGCCCCACTGCCAGTTGTAGCCGACCGTGCCGCCGACGACGAAGCCTCCGACCGAGGCCTCTCCCGAGATCGGGGCAACGACGCCCGGGGTCGCATCACGGAAGCGGAAATCCCCGCCTGCAACTCCGCCGCCCTGGACGCCAGCATAGAAGCCCGTCCAGTTGTAGGAAGGCATGACTTCCGGCCCGTACCCGCCGCGGAGCGCAAGGTCAGCCGCCGAAGCGGCCGAGGTCACTGCAAGGAGCGCGACACCGGCCAAAAGAACTCTCTTCACGATACCCCCTGTGACGATTCGATTCGACAGTCACAAGGAGTAGCGTTCGAAACGTTACCGAGTTGGTAACCATGTCGCCAAAGTCATGGGGCGAAGATGGCGGCCGTCGAGAGGGTGTCCTTGAGGTCGTCGGCGGGCCTCTTGTTCTCCGATTGCAGCGCTCGAGCGCCAGGGTTCAGTCGCCCCTCGGCGCCCGTGCAGGGCCGGTCTTCACGATCGCAGCGCGACCGGGACGATCACCACGCGGGCGTCGACCTCCACGACGGCATCCGCGAAGGCGGGCGGGCCGAAATTCATGGACGGCGCGCGGCTGAAGCCGAACGGCTCGCTCGGGATGCCGAGCATGTTGGTCGCCAGCTTCCCGTCGCCGTTGCGGTCGTGGAAGGCCTGGATGGCATAAGGACCGGGAGGCACGGCGCCGATCCGCACGTCGAGGCTGCCCGCCTTGGCCGGGGCGGAGGCGACGAGGCGGCAGGTCTTCAGGAACTCGGCCTCCGTGCAGGCCGCAACGCGGATCGCACCGGCGGCATCGGCAATGCCGGTCACGCGCACGGTCAGGTCCGCTGCGGCGGCCCATCCGGACGTGGCGAGAAGGGCGGCCGCGGTGAAGGCGAGGCGGGTCAATCGGGATTCCTTGTACATACCGGCCGTGTGGGGTCTGCCCGGCCGCCATGCAACGGTCCGCCGCGCCTTCCTCGCGCGAAGGTGATCGCCGGGGTGGAGCCCGGTCCCCCGGCAGCCAGCGCCGACGGGGGCTTCCTTCGGCTCGGCTGCTCAGTTGAAGGTGTGGAGGATCAGCACGAGCGATCCGTCCGGCGCCTTCCGGAACACATGGGTCGCATGCCGCCTGCCTTCTGGTCCTTGGCCTTGGCGGACCATTTCGCCGTGGCGACCACGATGTCGCCGGCATCGACCGCCCGTATCAGGTCGAGCTTGTGGTCGGTCACTCCCGACGAGAACAGGCCCGAGAAGAACTTCTCCGCTCCCGGCTGGCCCTCGAGCACCTCGTGCGAGGGCGGGAGGATCAGCGCGTCCTTGGAATAGGCGGCAGCCACCGCCTTCGGGTCCGCCTTGTTGAACGCGGCATCCCACTTCCCGTACGCAGCCGAGACGGACTTGCTGGCATCCTGGGCAAGGACAGTGCTCGTCAGTGCAGCGCAGGCCCCGATAAGGACAAGAGAAGAGAGCCTATTCATCTTCGTCCTCCCTATCCCGTCATAGGACAGGGTGGAATCGACACCTCTTCAAACGAATGCGCAATTCGTGTTGATCCTTAGGGCGAACGCTGAAGGCTCATAGGTGTTTAGGGACTTCTCCAGCCTGCGCGATCTGCCCCCGCCCACGGCGGCTCAGTCGCCGTGCTTCGGCGCGGTGCGGAGGTGGTCGACCAGCTTCTTCGCCGAGGGTGGAAGGGCCGCATAGCTCCTCACGCAGATGGTGAGATCGCGCGCCGCCCAAGAATCCGCCAGCGCCACGATGCTGATCCGGGAGGATTTCTGCGCCCGCCGTGCCGTTGTCTCGGGGATGATGCCGATCCCGACGCCCGCCTCGACCAGGCGGCAGACGCCGTCGAAGCTCCGCAATTGGACCCGCAGCCGGATCGTCTGGCCGAGCGCGGCGGCCTTCGCGGACAGGAAGCGCTGCAGGGCGCTGGACCGATCCAGGCCCACGAGATCGTGCTCGAGCACCTCGGCGAAGGCGACGCTGTCGCGGCGTGCCAGCGGGTGAGACGGGCCCGTCACCACGACGAAGCGATCGGACCGGAACGGAAATGTCTCGAGCCCGCCGGTCTGCACCGTCCCGGCCACGATCCCGATATCCGCCACGCCCTCTGCGACCAGGCCGACGATCTCGTCGGAGAGGCGCTCCTCCAGCACGACCGACATCCGGGGATGGGCGGACAGGAAGGCTCCGAGCGCGTCCGGCAGGAATTCCAGGATCGCGTTGGTGTTGGACAGGAGGCGGATCTCGCCCGCGCTCCCGCCCGCGAAGGCGCCGAGATCCTCCCGCAAGCGCTCCGCCTGGGCCAGCATGATGCGGGCATGCTGCAGCAGCATGCGACCTGCGGCCGTGGGCGTGACGCCGTTGCGGCTGCGCAGCAGGAGCGCGGCCCCGAGGTCCTCCTCCATGCCCCGGATGCGGGCCGAGGCGGCCGCGAGGGCGAGGTTGGCGCGCTCGGCCCCGCCCGTGATCGAGCCGGCTTCGACGATGTGGCGGAAGAGGCTGAGGTCCTTGAGGTCGAAATGGAGCATGGCTTCGCCGATCGCGAAGGCTGTTTTCGGCCTTTCAGGATTGCACAACGCGGCCAGCGGGTCCAATTGCTTCGCGCATGACGAAGATCGAAACACGTCGATGATCGTTGCCGGAAGCATCGCGGCCGTCACGCTGTTTCTCTGGGCGACCGCGCTCGTGCCGGAGATCGTGGCGACGCTCGCCTTCTTCGCGGCCGCCACCTTGGCCAAGGTCGCGAGCCCCGCGACGATCTTCTCCGGCTTCGCGTCCTCCGCCTTCTGGCTGGTGCTCTCCGGCCTCGTCGTCGGGGCAGCCATGACCCGGACGGGGCTCGGCGCCCGCCTGGCCCGCGGGCTCGCCCGCCCGCTCTCGGGCTCCTACCCGGTCTTCATCGCCGGCCTCGTCACGCTCGCCTTCGCGCTTGCCTTCGTCATGCCGTCGAATCTCGGCCGGATCGCCCTCCTGGTCCCGATCGTGCTCGCGCTGTCGGACGAACTGGGGCTCGAGCCGGGGAGCCTTGGCCGGTACGGGGCCGTCCTGGCGGTCGGGGTCGCGACCCCCATCCTGTCCGCCGCCATCCTGCCCGCGAACGTGCCGAACCTCGTCATGGCGGGCGCGGCGGAGACGCTGCACGGCATCCAGCTGCGCTACCTTCCCTACCTTTTTCTGCACGCGCCGGTCCTGGCGTTGGCCAAGGGCGCGCTCCTCGTCGTCCTCATCTGCCGGCTGTTCCCCGATCGGGTGCAGCGCCATGCGGGGGAGGGCGGGTCGGCCCGGCCCTGGTCGGCGGAGGAGCGGCGTCTCGCCGTGATTCTCGGTCTCACGCTGCTTCTCTGGGTCACGGACAGCTGGCACCACGTCCAGCCAGCCTGGATCGGCCTCGCCGCTGCCGTCGTCTGCATCATGCCGAGGATCGGCGTACTGCCGGCCGAAGCCTTCGCGCAGGTGAACCTGCGCATCTGCTTCTACATCGCGGGCGTGATCGGCCTGATCGCCGTGGTGAACGAGACCGGGCTCGCGGCCGCCATCGGCCGGGCGGTCCTGGCCGTCGCCCCCTTCGAGCCGGGGGCCGTGGCGCAGAACTTCGCCGTGCTCGTCGGCATCGCCACTGCGCTGACGCTGGCCGTCACGGCGAATGGCGCTCCGGCGCTTTACACCGCCCTCGCGGGTGATCTCGCCGGCGCGACCGGCATGCCGCTTCTCACGGTCGTGATGATCCAGGTGATCGGCTTCTCGACCGTGTTCCTGCCCTACCAGGCTCCACCGATCGTCGTGGCGTCCGAATTGGGGGGCGTGCCGCTCCGCAAGGCGGCCCGACTCACCCTGGCGTTCGGCTTTGCGTCACTCCTCGTGATCACGCCTCTGGCCTTCGTCTGGTGGCGCCTTTCGGGAGCGCTGCCATGAAGTGCAAAAGAATCGGAGGTGAGAGCGCTGGCATGTGGTCGACCAAGCACTTACCGCGTTGCAGCACCCCAAGGGCTCCGTTAGGAACCCTTCCAAATTCGACCCGTTCTCACTTGAAGCTCCGGAGTTTCTGATGGCCGACGCGAAAGCCCAGGCTGCGCGGCAGGTGCCGAGGCCATTGTCGCCTCATCTCCAGGTCTATCGCTGGACCTGGACCATGGCGATGTCCATCTTCCACCGCGCCACCGGCACCGCCCTCTACTTCGGCACTGTACTCGTCGCGATCTGGCTGCTCGCGGTCGCGTCGGGGCCGGCAGCCTATGACCGGGTATCCTGGTTCTTCGGCAGCCCGATCGGCCTGCTGATCATGTTCGGCTACACTTGGACGCTGATGCATCACCTGCTCGGCGGCGTGCGCCACCTCGTCTGGGACTTCGGCCACGGCATGGAGCCCGGCACGCGCATGCAGCTGGCGCGCTTCACCCTGATCGGCTCGGTCACGCTCACGGTCCTCATCTGGGCCGTGGCGCTGCTGACGCGCTGAGGACGACACCATGGCAGACAACAGGCCCAATCCCCGCGTCGACATGCGGACCCCGCTCTCGCGCGTGAAGGGACTCGGCGCGGCCCATCACGGGGTCGAGCACTGGTGGATGCATCGCATCACCGCGGTGTCGAACATCCCGCTCGTGGTCGCCTTCGTGATCATCATCGCGGGCCTCGCGGGGCGCCCCTATGCGGAGGTGATCCGCATCGTCTCCAATCCGTTCGTCGCGCTCCTACTGGGGCTGTGCGTCATCTCCGTGACGAATCACATGCGCCTCGGCATGCAGATCATCATCGAGGACTACGTCCACGATCGCGGCTGGAAGATCGTCTCCATCATCGCGAACAACTTCTTTGCGGCGGTGATCGCCGCGGCCTGCCTCTTCTCCGTCCTGAAGATCAGCTTCGGCCGCGTCCCGCTGCCTCCCGTCTAGGAACAAAGACAATGGCCACCAACGGCTCAGCCACGAACGGCAACGGGGCGGCGGCCCCGAAGATCAACGGCGACGCCTACCCGATCATCGACCACACCTTCGACGTCGTGGTCGTCGGCGCGGGCGGTGCCGGCCTGCGCGCCACCGTCGGCTGCTCGCAGGCCGGCCTGCGTACGGCCTGCATCACCAAGGTGTTCCCCACGCGCTCGCACACGGTCGCCGCGCAGGGCGGCGTCGCCGCCTCGCTCGCCAATATGGGCGAGGACACCTGGCAGTGGCACATGTACGACACCGTCAAGGGGTCGGACTGGCTCGGCGACCAGGATGCGATCGAGTACCTCGTCCGCAACGCGCCTGCCGCCGTCTACGAGCTCGAGCACTGGGGCGTGCCCTTCTCCCGCACGGAGGACGGCAAGATCTACCAGCGCCCCTTCGGCGGCATGACCACGCATTTCGGCAAGGGCATCGCCCAGCGCACCTGCGCGGCCGCCGACCGCACCGGCCACGCGATGCTTCACACGCTCTACGGCCAGGCGGTGAAGAACGAGACGAACTTCTTCATCGAGTACTTCGCCATCGACCTCATCATCGATGAGGAGGGCCGCTGCCGGGGCGTGGTCACCATCGACATGGCGACCGGCCAGATCCACCGCTTCCGGGCCGCCATGACGATCCTGGCGACGGGCGGCTATGGACGCGCCTATTTCTCGGCGACCTCAGCCCATACCTGCACGGGCGATGGCGGCGGCATGGTGCTGCGCGCCGGCCTGCCGCTCGAGGACATGGAATTCGTGCAGTTCCACCCGACCGGCATCTACGGCTCGGGCTGCCTGATCACCGAGGGCTCGCGCGGCGAGGGCGGCTACCTCACCAACTCCGAGGGCGAGCGCTTCATGGAGCGCTACGCGCCTTCGGCGAAGGACCTCGCCTCGCGCGACGTCGTCTCGCGCTCGATGACGATGGAGATCCGGGCCGGCCGCGGCGTCGGCAAGGACAAGGATCACATCTTCCTTCATCTCGACCATCTCGACCCGAAGATCCTGCACGAGCGCCTGCCCGGCATTTCGGAAAGCGCGAAGATCTTCGCGGGCGTGGACGTGACGAAGGAGCCGATCCCGGTCATCCCGACCGTCCACTACAACATGGGCGGCATCCAGACGAACTACCACGGCGAGGTCGTGACCCTGCAGGGCAACAATCCCGACCATGTGGTGCCCGGCCTGATGGCCATCGGCGAGGCGGCCTGCGTGTCCGTGCACGGCGCGAACCGGCTGGGCTCGAACTCGCTGATCGATCTGGTCGTGTTCGGCCGCGCGGCGGGCCTGCGCTGCGCCGAGATCGTCGAGGCGAACGGCAAGCTCCCCGACCTGCCGAAGGATTCGGCCGACAAGGCGCTCTCGCGGCTCGACCGGGCGCGCTATGCGAACGGCAGCACGCCGACCGCGGTGCTGCGGGACAAGATGCAGCGCACGATGCAGAACAACTGCGCCGTGTTCCGCACCGGCGAGGTGCTGGAAGAGGGCAGGGGCCTGATCAAGGAAGTCTGGAGAGGGTCCGACGACATCCGCGTCACCGACCGCTCGCTCGTCTGGAACTCGGACCTGATCGAGACGCTCGAGTTCCAGAACCTGATCGTCCAGGCGGTCGTGACGATGGAAAGCGCCGCGAACCGCAAGGAATCGCGCGGTGCGCATGCCCGCGAGGACTTCCCGGATCGGGACGACCAGAACTGGATGAAGCACACGCTGTCCTGGGTCGACGAGGACAAGCGCGAAGTGAACATCGACTATCGTCCGGTCCACACCTACACGATGTCCAACGACATCGCCTATATCGAGCCGAAGGCGCGGGTTTACTGATATGGCCCAGTTTCAGCTTCCGAAGAATTCGCGCTACACCGAAGGCAAGACTTGGCCTCGCCCGCAGGGCGCGAAGCGCGTCACGGAATTCCGGATCTATCGCTGGAACCCGGATGACGGGAAGAATCCGACCATCGACACCTTCTATGTCGACCGGGACGATTGCGGCCCGATGGTCCTCGACGCGCTTCTGTGGATCAAGAACAAGGTCGATCCGACGCTGACGCTCCGCCGGTCGTGCCGCGAGGGCATCTGCGGCTCCTGCGCCATGAACATCATGGGCGAGAACACCCTGGCCTGCACGCTCGGCATCGACGACTGCAAGTCGGACGTCATCAAGATCTACCCGCTGCCGCACATGCCGGTGATCAAGGATCTCGTGCCGGACCTGTCGACGTTCTACGCCCAGCACGCGCTCATCAAGCCGTATCTCCAGACCGAAACCCCGGCGCCGGAGAAGGAGTGGCGGCAGACGCCGGAGGAGCGCTCGAAGCTCGACGGGCTGTACGAGTGCATCCTTTGCGCCTGCTGCACGACGTCATGCCCGAGCTACTGGTGGAACGGTGACCGCTATCTCGGCCCGGCGGCGCTGCTTCAGTCGTACCGGTGGCTCGCCGATTCGCGTGACGAGGCCACGGGCGAGCGCCTGGACGATCTCCATGATCCGTTCCGGCTCTACCGCTGCCACACGATCATGAATTGCTCGAATACCTGTCCGAAGGGCCTGAACCCGGCCAAGGCGATCGCCGAAATCAAGAAGATGATGATCGCAAGGGCGATTTGAGCCGGCCGTCCCCAGCAGTGTCGCTTTTGCCGGAATCCGCTATGCACGCTCAGGGTCGGGCCCGTGGGATTCGCGGGCGCCCTGATGGCGGTTCACGCATGATGGTTCGGGTCGGGCAGATCGCATTCGTTCTGGCGGTGGCGGGCAGCGTCGCGGGTTGCGGCTCCGCGCGATTGGGCGAACTCGGGCCGAGCGGCAGCCGGGCACGCCCGGCACCCGTCCAGGCCAACGAGCCGCCGCCCGTCGAGGCGGTGCCGTCGGGCTCGGTCTTTTCGGAGCCGCTCGCGCCTCCGCCCGGGTCTGGAGCCGGCGCGGTCGTGGCGGACGTACCGTCGATGCCGAGTGTTCCGGCCGAGCCGTCGGCTCCCCGGAGCTCGCCGAGCGTGGCGCCGTCAGCGGGTGCGGGGCGCTCGGCTGCGGTCGGCTCCTACAGGGTGCGGGACGCCTCGGGCGCCAATTGCCGGATCAGCCTCTCCAGTTCGCCCTCGCTCGACCTCTACAAGGCGTCTTCGAGCGGATGCACGAACAAGGACCTCGGACGGGTGACGGCCTGGGATTACCGGGAAGGGGAGGTCTATCTCTATCAGCCCGGCGGAGCGGTTGCGGCGCGGCTTAGGGGAGCGGGCGGCGAGCTCACGGGCGTTCTGGCAAAATCCGGGGCCCCGCTCACGCTGTCGCGTTGACCGAGGCCCCGGGTACGGTCCGGGGGGCGGCGGACCGATCTCGTTCAGCGGGTGCGACGGGCGCCGCGTTCGCCGGGACGGGCGACCTGCTCGTCGTTGATGGCGGTGCCCTGTGCGGGGCGTCCCTTGGCGACCGAGCCGGTGGCGAGATTGTTGTCGCGCTGAAGCGCCTCGCGGCGTTCCCGGTCCTCGTGCATGAACTTGTACATCTGCCACTTGGCCGTGCCTTCGCCGAACATGCCGGACGGGGCCTTGTAGCTGAAGTTCTCGGCTGCGCTCTGCGCCGAGGCTGCCGCCGGGGCGAGCATCAAGGCCACCCCGAAGGCTAAGACAACTCTCCGCATCGTCATCTCCAAAGGGCCACGCGAGCTATGCGCTTCGCGCTTCGCTGATGGAGCTGAGATATGGAGCTCTGCAGCTCTTGCATGTGCGCTTCCGCACATCCGCATTCGGGGAGCGAGATCCCGTTTGTCGCATCGGGCGGGTTTGCGCCGCGGCGTGGGGGAAGCTAATCCGATCCGGGACCTTCCATGACACTACCTCTCGCATCGGGCGCGGTCGCGGCCCGCTACGACTCCCTTGTCTCTTCTGGCTCGATCGAGAGCGATCCCGCTCAGCGCGAGGTCGTGCGGGCGCTCGATCGCCTGAGCGCCACGCTCAACAGCCGGCGCCTCGCCCGGAAGTCGAGCTCGCTGGGATGGCTGTTCGGCCAGAAGGCCGAGCCGCTGCCGCGCGGCCTCTATCTCTGGGGCTCTGTCGGCCGCGGCAAGACGATGTTGATGGACCTCTTCTACGAGAGCCTCACCATCCCGGCGAAGCGTCGCACCCATTTCCACGCCTACATGGCGGAGGTGCATGCGCGCATCCACGACTGGCGCCAGAAGCTGAAGCGGGGCGAGGTGGAAGGGGACGACCCGATCCGGCCCGTGGCGGCGGCGCTCGCGAAGGAAGCCTGGGTCCTCTGCTTCGACGAGTTCGCCGTGACGGACATCGCCGATGCGATGATCCTCTCCAGGCTCTTCAAGGCGATGTTCGAAGCCGGGATCGTGGTCGTGGCCACGTCGAACGTTCCGCCTGCGGATCTCTACAGGGACGGCCTGAACCGCGCGCTCTTCCTGCCCTTCATCTCGCTCGTGGAGGAGCGGATGGCGGTGCGCGAACTCGCGTCGCGAACCGATTTCCGCATGGAGAAGATCGGCGAGACGCCGGTCTACTTCACGCCCGCCGACGAGCGGTCCAGGGCGGAGCTCGATGGACTGTTCGCCCGCCTGACGGGCGGCGTCAGGCCGAAGCCCGCCACCCTGACCGTGCAGGGCCATCCCGTGGAAGTGCCCGCCCAGGCGATGGGCGTGGCGCGGTTCGATTTCGCGGATCTGTGCCGGCGCCCGCTCGGTGCCGCCGACTACATCGCGATCGCCCGCGCCTACCACACGGTTCTCGTGGACGGCATCCCGCAACTGAGCTGGGAACAGCGCAACGAGGCGAAGCGGTTCATCAACCTGATCGACGTGCTCTATGAGCGCCACGTGAAGCTCTTCGCCTCGGCGGCCGTCGAGCCGGACGAGTTGTTCGGCGGGGAGAGCGGAACGGAGGCTTTCGAATTCGCCCGGACCGCGTCGCGCCTGCACGAGATGCGCTCGCGCGACTACCTCGCGCTGCCGCGTGGGCGCGGCCACGCCGTTTCCGGCGACACGACGGGCCTCGTCGAGACATAGAAACGAAAACGGCCGCGAGCCCGTTGGGACCCGCGGCCGCTGGCGTGAGCGTCGGAAGCTTACGGAGAGCCGCTGCCGCCGGAGTTCGAGCCGCTCGGCGTCGAGCTGGATTTCGCCGGCTGGGAGGCGTTGCCCGCGCCCGCGGGATTGTTCGAGACGGTACCGGCGCCGGTGCCTTCGGTCCGTACGCTTCCGGTTGCGCCGGGGCCGGAATTCACCGCGCCAGGCCCGCCCGGATTGACGACGCTCGGCGCCGTCGTGCTCGGCGCGGTCGTGGATGTCTGCGCCAAGGCCGGGGCTGCAAACAGCATCGCAGCCGCCAGGATCTTCAATCGCATGATAAACTCCCGAGTTGAAGGTCGAGGGGTAGAAGGTCTAGCCCCTTATGTACCGTCAATCGCCAAGCCCCCATTTCCGTTCCGGTCTGCGTGGACTTCAAAGTAGCTTTGCTTCACTTGCGAATGCTGAAGCTTATGCCGGTCCCGCTTCATCGAGGCTGCGCGGGTCGGGCCCGCGCCGGTGCGTGACCGGAGGTCGGTTCCGGTCCCTGGCGGCCGTGCCCGTACTCCTTGCTTGATGACCCGCCGGTTCTGAGTCAGAGAAGCCCGGCTCTGGGCGCTTTCGAAGCGCATCGCTTTCCCAAGGAACCCGTCATGGCACGCAAGAAGATCGCGCTCATCGGCGCTGGACAGATCGGCGGCACGCTCGCCCATCTCGCCGGCCTGAAGGAGCTCGGGGACGTCGTCCTCTTCGATATCGCCGAGGGCATTCCCCAGGGCAAAGGTCTCGACATCGCGGAATCCGCCCCGGTCGACGGCTTCGATGCGAAGTATGCCGGCGCCAACGACTACGCCGCCATAGAGGGCGCCGATGTCGTCATCGTCACGGCCGGCGTGCCGCGGAAGCCGGGCATGAGCCGCGACGACCTTCTCGGGATCAACCTCAAGGTCATGGAAGCCGTCGGCAACGGCATCAAGCAATACGCCCCCAACGCCTTCGTGATCTGCATCACCAACCCGCTCGACGCGATGGTCTGGGCGCTGCAGAAGTTCTCCGGACTGCCGACGAACAAGATCGTGGGAATGGCCGGCGTGCTCGATTCCGCCCGCTTCCGGCACTTCCTGGCCGACGAGTTCAAGGTCTCCGTCAAGGACGTGACTGCCTTCGTGCTCGGCGGCCACGGCGACGACATGGTCCCGCTGGTCCGCTACTCCACTGTCGCCGGCATCCCGCTGCCGGACCTCGTGAAGATGGGCTGGACGACGCACGACAAGATCGCCGCCATGGTCGAGCGCACCCGCAAGGGCGGCGGCGAGATCGTGAACCTGCTGAAGACCGGCTCCGCCTTCTACGCGCCGGCGGCCTCCGCCATCGCCATGGCCGAGAGCTACCTGAAGGACCAGAAGCGGGTTCTCCCCTGCGCCGCCTATCTGAAGGGCGAGTACGACATCGACGGCATGTTCATCGGCGTGCCGGTCGTCATCGGCGAGGGCGGAATGGAGCGCGTGCTCGAGGTCGAGATGACCAAGGAAGAGCGCGAGATGTTCGCCAAGTCCGTGGCCTCGGTGCAGGGCCTTGTCGAGGCCTGCAAGGGCATCAACCCGTCGCTGGCCTAAAGCCGGACGGGATCCATGCGGCCGCATAATCCTGCGGCCGAGCTACTTACGCCCGGCTCCGGTTGGTGGTATACATAATGCCAACCGGAGGTCACGTCCGGGCGGGATGACGCGAGGTAGGGCGGATGAATATCCACGAGTACCAGGGCAAGGCGGTCCTGAAGGAGTTCGGGCTTCCGGTCTCGAAAGGACGGGCGATCTTTTCGCCGGATGAGGCCGAGGCGGCCGCGCGCGAGCTCGGCGGCCCGCTCTGGGTGGTGAAGAGCCAGATCCATGCCGGCGGACGCGGCAAGGGCAAGTTCAAGGAAGCCGCCGCGGGCGAGAAGGGCGGCGTCCGGCTCGCCAAGTCGATCGACGAGGTGAAGGAATTCGCCAAGCAGATGCTCGGCTCGACGCTCGTCACGCTCCAGACCGGGGCGGCCGGCAAGCAGGTCAACCGCCTCTACATCGAGGACGGCTCGGACATCGCGTCCGAGTTCTACCTCTCCCTCCTGGTCGACCGTGAGACGGGCCGCGTGGCCTTCGTGGTCTCGACCGAGGGCGGCATGGACATCGAGCAGGTCGCGCACGACACGCCCGAGAAGATCCTGACCTTCGCGGTCGACCCCGCGACCGGCGTGATGCCGCATCACGGCCGCGTGGTCGCCAAGGCCCTGGGCCTCACGGGCGACCTCGCCAAGGAGGCCGCCGACGTCGTCTCCAAGCTCTACACGGCGTTCCTGGCCAAGGACATGTCGATGCTGGAGATCAACCCGCTGATCGTCACCAAGGACGGCCACCTGCGGGTGCTCGACGCGAAGATCTCGTTCGATTCGAACGCGCTCTACCGGCACAAGGACATCGTCGAGCTCCGCGACCTGACGGAGGAGGACGAGAAGGAGATCGAGGCCTCCAAGTACGACCTCGCCTATATCGCGCTCGACGGCACGATCGGCTGCATGGTCAACGGCGCGGGCCTCGCCATGGCGACGCTCGACATCATCAAGCTCTACGGCGAGGAGCCGGCGAACTTCCTCGATGTCGGCGGCGGCGCCACGGAGGAGAAGGTCACGGCGGCCTTCAAGATCATCACGGCCGACCCGAACGTGAAGGGCATCCTCGTCAACATCTTCGGCGGGATCATGAAGTGCGACGTGATCGCCAAGGGCGTCATCGCGGCCGTGAAGACCGTCGGCCTTGAGGTGCCGCTCGTCGTCCGGCTCGAGGGCACGAATGTCGAACTCGGCAAGCAGATCATCCGCGAGTCCGGGCTGAACGTGATCCCGGCGGACGACCTCGACGACGCGGCGCAGAAGATCGTCGCAGCGGTCAAGAAGGCGGGCTGAGGGGAATATCGATGTCCATCCTGATCGACTCCAACACCCGCGTCATCACGCAGGGCTTCACCGGCAAGAACGGCACCTTCCACACCGAGCAGGCGATCGCCTACGGCACGAAGGTCGTCGGCGGCACCTCGCCGGGCAAGGGCGGCTCGAGCCATCTCGGCCTGCCGGTCTTCGACACCGTCAAGGAAGCGCGCGAGAAGACGGGCGCCGATGCCTCGGTCGTCTACGTTCCGCCGCCGGGCGCGGCCGATGCCATCTGCGAGGCGATCGATGCGGAGATCCCGCTCATCGTCTGCATCACCGAGGGCATCCCGGTGCTCGACATGGTGCGCGTCAAGCGCTCGCTGTCCGGCTCCAAGTCGCGCCTGATCGGGCCGAACTGCCCCGGCATCGTGACGGCCGGCCAGTCCAAGATCGGCATCATGCCGGCCAACATCTTCAAGCCCGGCAATGTCGGCATCGTGTCCCGCTCGGGCACGCTGACCTATGAGGCCGTGTTCCAGACCTCGAACGAGGGCCTTGGCCAGACGACCGCGGTCGGCATCGGCGGCGACCCCGTGAAGGGCACCGAGTTCATCGACATGCTGGAGATGTTCCTCGCCGACCCCAAGACCGAGTCGATCGTCATGATCGGCGAGATCGGCGGCTCGGCCGAGGAGGATGCCGCGCAGTTCATCAAGGACGAGGCGAAGCGCGGCCGCAAGAAGCCCATGGTCGGCTTCATCGCCGGCCGGACGGCCCCTCCCGGCCGCCGCATGGGCCATGCCGGCGCGATCATCTCCGGCGGCAAGGGTGGGGCAGAGGACAAGATCGCCGCCATGGAAGCGGCAGGGATCCGCGTCTCCCCGTCGCCGGCCCGCCTCGGAAAAACCCTCGTCGAGGTCCTCAAGGGGTGAAATGTCGGGTATCTGACCCGATGTTATAGTCGGGTTCAGATAGTGCTGCTAAAGGCTCAGTCCGGACCGGAAAACTCCTCGGGGTCTCGTCGGACTGCACGCCTGTGCGCCGAGCTTGATTCCCGCCAGCGGTGGCCCCTTCCGGGCCACCAGGACGCGTGAAAGCATGTCTCGTCAGGAAGCCAATCAGAAGCTGCTGCAAACCGCGTTCCTCTACGGAGGCAATGCCACCTACATCGACGAGCTCTACGCCCGCTACGAGCAGGACCCGGGCTCGGTCGACCCGGAATGGGCGACGCTCTTCGCCGGGATGAACGAGGATCCGGCGCTCGTCGAGAAGAACGCGCGTGGCGCCTCCTGGCAGAAGCCGAACTGGCCGGTGCCGATGAACGGCGAGCTCGTCTCGGCGCTCGACGGGAATTGGGCCCAGATCGAAGGCGCCGTCGGCGAGAAGATCCGGGCCAAGTCGGAAGCCAAGGGCAAGGTGCTCACCTCGGAGGAGGTGTACCAGGCCGCCCGGGACTCCGTCCGCGCCATCATGATGATTCGCGCATACCGGATGCGCGGGCATCTCAAGGCCGATCTCGACCCGCTTCACCTGGAGCGGCGCGGGGCCGACGAGGAACTCCATCCGTCCCATTACGGCTTCACGGAAGCGGACTGGGATCGCCCCATCTTCCTCGACAACGTCCTCGGCCTGGAATTCGGCACGATCCGCGAGATCGTCGCGATCCTCGAGCGGACCTACTGCCAGACGCTCGGCGTCGAGTTCATGCACATCTCCGATCCGGCCGAGAAGGCCTGGATTCAGGAGCGCATCGAGGGTCCCCACAAGGAGATCACCTTCACGCCGGAGGGGAAGCGGGCGATCCTGAACAAGCTCGTGGAGGCCGAGGGCTTCGAGAAGTTCCTCGACCTGAAGTACACGGGCACCAAGCGCTTCGGGCTGGACGGCTCGGAGGCGATGATCCCGGCGCTCGAGCAGATCATCAAGCGGGGCGGCGCTCTCGGCGCCAAGGAGATCGTCATCGGCATGGCCCATCGCGGCCGCCTGAACGTGCTCTCCAACGTGATGTCGAAGCCCTTCCGGGCGATCTTCCACGAGTTCAAGGGCGGCTCCTACGCGCCTGAGGACGTGGAGGGCTCCGGCGACGTGAAGTACCACCTGGGTGCCTCGTCGGACCGGACCTTCGACAGCAACAACGTCCACCTGTCCCTGACGGCGAACCCGTCCCACCTCGAGATCGTCGATCCCGTCGTGCTGGGTAAGGTCCGCGCGAAGCAGGACCAGCACAACGACGCTCCCGAGAGCCGGACCTCCGTCATCCCGCTCCTGATCCACGGCGATGCTGCCTTCGCGGGGCAGGGCGTCGTGGCCGAGTGCCTGGGCCTTTCGGGCCTGAAGGGCCACCGCACCGGCGGTTCGATCCACTTCATCATCAACAACCAGATCGGCTTCACGACGAATCCGCGCTTCTCGCGTTCGTCGCCCTATCCGTCTGATGTCGCCAAGATGGTCGAGGCCCCGATCTTCCACGTGAACGGCGACGATCCCGAAGCTGTGGTCTTCGCCGCCAAGGTCGCGACCGAGTACCGGCAGAAGTTCCACAAGCCGGTCGTCATCGACATGTTCTGCTACCGGCGGTTCGGCCACAACGAGGGCGACGAGCCGGCCTTCACCCAGCCGAAGATGTACCGGATGATCCGGTCGCATCCGAGCACGCTCGAGCTCTACTCCAAGAAGCTCATCAGCGAAGGCGTCGTCGGCGAGAGCGATTTCGACGGCATGCGCGCCGCGTTCCGGACGAAGCTCGATGCCGAGTTCGAGACCGCTCAGGGCTACAAGCCGAACAAGGCCGACTGGCTGGACGGGCGCTGGGCGGGCCTCAAGGCAGTCCGCGAGCATGACGACGACGCGCGCCGTGGCGAGACGGGCATCGATGCGGACCTCCTCCGGGAGATCGGCGGGAAGCTCTGCAGCGTTCCGGAAGGCTTCCAGGTCCACCGGACCATCGGGCGCTTTCTCGAAAACCGCCGCAAGATGATCGAGACCGGGGAGGGCATCGACTGGGCCACGGCCGAGGCGCTGGCCTTCGGGTCGCTGCTCATCGAGGGGCATCCCGTCCGCCTGTCGGGCCAGGATGTCGAACGCGGCACCTTCTCCCAGCGCCATTCGGTGCTGATCGACCAGGAGACCGAGGAGCGCCTGACGCCGCTCAACCACCTCCGGGCAGGCCAGTCCCGCTACGAGGTCATCAATTCGATGCTCTCGGAGGAGGCGGTGCTCGGCTTCGAGTACGGCTACTCGCTGTCCGAGCCCAACGCCCTCGTGCTCTGGGAGGCGCAGTTCGGCGACTTCGCCAACGGCGCCCAGGTCGTGTTCGACCAGTTCGTCTCCTCGGGCGAGCGCAAGTGGCTGCGCATGTCCGGCCTCGTCTGCCTGCTGCCGCACGGCTACGAGGGACAGGGGCCGGAGCATTCCTCCGCGCGCCTGGAGCGCTATCTCCAGATGTGCGCCGAGGACAACATGCAGGTCGCCTATTGCTCGACGCCTGCGAACTACTTCCACATCCTGCGCCGGCAGCTGAAGCGCGAGTTCCGCAAGCCGCTCATCCTGATGACGCCGAAGTCGCTGCTGCGGCACAAGCGCTGCGTCTCGCGGCTGGACGAGCTGGCGACGGGGTCGAGCTTCCATCGCGTGCTCTGGGACGACGGCACGCGGGTTGCGGACGACAAGATCCGGCGCGTGGTGATCTGCACCGGCAAGGTCTATTTCGACCTGCTCGAGGAGGTCGAGAAGCGCGGCGTGGACGACGTCTATCTCCTGCGCGTCGAGCAGCTCTATCCGGTGCCGCTCAAGGCGCTCGCGTCGGAGATGTCCCGCTTCCCCAACGCGGACGTCGTCTGGTGCCAGGAGGAGCCCAAGAACATGGGGTCATGGACCTTCATCGAGCCCTATCTCGAGTGGGTCCTGGCTCAGGCGAAGTCGAAGGTCAGCCGCCCCCGCTACGCTGGACGGGCAGCCTCGGCCGCGACCGCGACCGGCCTCATGTCGAAGCACCAGGAGCAGCTGAAGGCGTTCCTGGATGACGCCATCGGCAAGTGATGCCTCGCCGGGGTGATCCGCAACCCCGGCTCACCTCGTATGGCTGTCCCGCGTTTTTGAAGAAGGCCCGTGACGCGGGACGGCTACGGCTCTAGATACGGACCAGTTCCACGTCGCGGGGTCGTCTCGCGGCTTCCCCCAGGCCAGGCCAAGGCCGCCCTCGAGAAGGACGCCGCTTCAGGCGCAACCACATGCCAACCGACATCACAGTCCCGACGCTCGGCGAATCCGTCACCGAAGCCACGATCGGCCGCTGGTTCAAGAAGCCGGGCGATCCCGTGAAGGCGGACGAGCCGCTCGTCGAACTCGAGACGGACAAGGTCACGCTCGAGGTCAATGCGCCGGCTTCCGGTACGCTCGGCGACATCGTGGCGAAGGACGGTGAAACGGTTGGCCCGGGCGCGATCCTCGGCTCGATCGTAGAGGGCGGCGCCGGGGCGGGAGCGGCTGCGGCCAAGGCTGCCGAGCCGGCCAAGGCTGCCGCTGCGCCGAAGGCGGAAGCGCCGAAGCCCGCTGCCGCGCCGCCGGCGAAGTCCGCAGCTTCCTCGCCGAACGGCCCTGCCGTCGGCCGCATCGCGGCCGAGACCGGCCTGGATCCGGCCAACGTCGTCGGGACCGGCAAGGACGGCCGGGTGACGAAGGGCGACATGCTGGCCGCTCTCCAGGGCGGGCCGACCGGTGTCGCGGCGCAGGCGCCTGCGCCTGTCCAGGTGCGCGCCCCCTCCGCTCCGGACGATGCGAGCCGCGAAGAGCGGGTCCGCATGACCAAGCTCCGGCAGACGATCGCCCGTCGCCTGAAGGACGCCCAGAACGTCGCCGCCATGCTCACGACGTTCAACGACGTCGACATGGGCGCCGTGATGAAGCTCCGCTCGCAGTACAAGGACGTGTTCGAGAAGAAGCACGGCGTGAAGCTCGGCTTCATGGGCTTCTTCACGAAGGCCGTCGTGCAGGCCCTGAAGGAGCTGCCGGCCGTCAATGCCGAGATCGACGGCCAGGACATCATCTACAAGAACTACTATCACATCGGCATCGCGGTCGGGACCGATAAGGGCCTGGTCGTGCCGGTGGTGCGCGATGCCGACCAGCTGTCGATCGCCGAGATCGAGAAGACGATCGCGGGCTACGGCAAGAAGGCGCGCGATGGGCAGCTCAAGATCGAGGAGATGCAGGGCGGCACCTTCACCATCACCAACGGCGGCATCTACGGCTCGCTGATGTCGACGCCGATCCTGAACGCGCCGCAATCCGGCATTCTCGGCATGCATCGCATCGAGGAGCGCCCGGTGGTCCGCGGCGGCCAGGTCGTCGCCCGGCCGATGATGTACCTCGCCCTGTCCTATGATCACAGGATCGTCGACGGCAAGGAGGCCGTGACCTTCCTGGTGCGGATCAAGGAGGCGCTCGAGGATCCCGCGCGGCTCGTGCTCGATCTCTGAGCGCGTCGCTCCTATCTAAGTTTCGAACATCAGCCTCACGATGGCCGGGCCCGCCCGGCCATCACGGTTTCAGCGCTTGTCACACGGGGGTGCCCGGCAATCCCGGGCATGACAGCGAGGAGTATTCATGTCCTACGATCTCGTCGTCATCGGCACCGGCCCTGGCGGCTATGTGTGCGCCATCCGGGCTGCCCAGCTCGGGCTGAAGACGGCCGTCGTCGAAAAGCGCGCCACCCATGGCGGCACCTGCCTCAACGTGGGCTGCATCCCCTCGAAGGCGCTTCTCCATGCCTCCGAGCTCTTCGCGGAGGCGCGCGACCATTTCTCCGATCTCGGCATCGAGGTCTCGGCCCCGAAGCTCGATCTCAAGAAGATGATGGGCTTCAAGGACGAGGGCGTCTCCGGGAACGTGAAGGGCGTCGAGTTCCTGCTCAAGAAGAACAAGATCGACGCGTTCCACGGCAAGGCCTGCATCAAGGCTCCCGGACAGGTCGAGGTCGTCGCGGAGGACGGCTCGAACCAAGTCATCGAGACGAAGAACATCGTCATCGCGACCGGCTCCGAGGTTGCGCCGCTGCGCGGGATCGAGATCGACGAGAAGGTCGTGGTCTCCTCGACCGGCGCGCTGGAGCTGGCGAGCGTGCCGAAGAAGCTCGTCGTCGTCGGCGCCGGCGTGATCGGGCTCGAGCTCGGCTCGGTCTGGCGGCGGCTCGGCTCCGAGGTCACGGTCGTCGAGTTCCTCGACCGCATCCTGCCCGGCATGGACGATGAGGTCGCCAAGCAGTTCCAGCGCATCCTCGGCAAGCAGGGCTTCACCTTCAAGCTCTCCTCGAAGGTGACGAAGGTCGACACCTCCGGCGGGGGCGCGAAGGTCACGATCGAGCCCGCGCAGGGCGAGGGTACGCCCGAGGTGATCGACGCCGACGTCGTCCTCGTCGCCACCGGCCGCACCCCCTACACGGAGGGCCTCGGGCTCGACCATGTCGGTGTCCGCCGGGACCCGAAGGGACGCGTCGAGGTCGACGCGCATTTCTCGACCAACGTCACCGGCATCTACGCGATCGGCGATGTGATCGCCGGGCCCATGCTGGCCCACAAGGCCGAGGATGAGGGCGTGGCCGTTGCGGAGATGATCGCCGGCAAGGCCGGCCACGTGAACTACGACGTCATCCCGAGCGTGGTCTACACGTTCCCGGAGATCGCTTCCGTCGGCAAGACCGAGGCCGAGCTCAAGGCCGCGGGCATCGCCTACAATGTCGGCAAGTTCCCGTTCACGGCGAACGGGCGCGCGAAGGTCAACCACACGACGGACGGCTTCGTGAAGATCCTGGCCGATGCCAAGACGGACCGGGTTCTCGGGGTGCATATCCTTGGGGCCGATGCCGGCACCATGATCGCCGAGGCCGCGGTCGCGATGGAGTTCGGCGCCTCCGCCGAGGACATCGCCCGGACCTGCCACGCGCACCCGACGCTCAACGAGGCCGTGAAGGAAGCGGCCCTCGCCGTGGACAAGCGCCCGATCCACATGTGAGCGGGGGCCCCGGTGAGCGCCGGGGCTTGAGCGCTGGTCGGATGCGGGCTGTGCGAGATTAGCTGTGAGCTAAGCCCGCCTCATGGTCGCCGGAGCCAGTGGATTGTCGGCGATCGCCGTTGCATCCGGCGCGTCGATCGCGGGCTGATCCGTGAACGCGTCCCAGAGGCGCCGGACGGCTTCTTCCGGGACATCGTCCACGATGAGGACGAGCCGCGTGCGGTGATCCTCGTCCGGCCAGGCGGGGAGCAGGCCGGCCACGTGCAGCACATGCTGGACGCCCTGGATCAGCACGGGCCTCCCGGGACTCTCGCGAACCTCCACGAGGCCCTTCAGCCGCAGGATCTTCGGCCCGAAGCTCGACCGGACGAGGTCGAGGAACATGTCGAGCGCGCTCTGCCCGATCGGCCGATCCGCCGTCAGTACGAAGGAGCGGATGTGCTCGTCGTGCCGGCTGACATCGTGGTGGTGGTGATGGTCGTGATGGGAGTGGCCGTGGTGGGAATGCGCCCGCGCGTGCTCCGCCTCGACCTCCTCGGACCGCAGCCAGGCCCGGACATCGGCGATCTTGCCGTCGGGGTCGAAGACGTCGTCGCCGATCAAGGCCCGGGCATCGATGACGCCTTCGGCCGCCAGCACGATCTCGGCCGAGGGGTTCAGGGCTGCCAGCCGGGTGCGGAGCCCCGCAAGGTGGGCCTTGTCCTCGACCAGATCCGTCTTGCTGAGCACGATCCGGTCGGCCACGGCGGCCTGCCTGAGCGCCTCGGGGTGCCTGTCGAGCGTCTCGGCTCCGAGCAGCCCGTCGATCACCGTGACGACGCTACCGAGGGCGTAACGGCGCGACAGATAGGGATGGTACAGCACGGCCCCGAGCACGGGCGCGGGGTCGGCGAGACCCGTCGTTTCGATGATCACGCGGCGGAAAGGCGTGATGCGGCCATTGTCGCGCTTGCGGAGCAGGTCCTCGAGCGTCTGGACGAGATCTCCCCGCACGGTGCAGCACAGGCATCCGGCAGACAGGAGGACGAGCCCGTCCTCGACCGTCTCGACGAGGAGGTGGTCCAGCCCTACCTCGCCGAACTCGTTGACCACCACGACGGTGTCGGAGAGCGCCGGATCCTGCAGCAGCCGGTTGAGCAGGGTCGTCTTTCCGGCCCCGAGGAAGCCGGTCAGGACCGTGAGCGGGATGGGGGGAGGGGGAAGCTTCGGCTCCATCCCCTTCAGGTAAGGCCGCCGGCGCCTCCGGCCAAGGTGCCGGGCAAGCGCCCCGTCAGTTCGAGGCCGCGGCCGTTCCCGGCTTGGGGGCCGAGGCGCGTTTTTCGGGGCGGGACGGCGGCTTCGCGGCCGTGCGGGCCTTCGGCTTCGCCTGTTCCTTCGTGTCGGCCTTTGCCGCAGCCGACGGGGTCGCGGGCTTCGGCTTGATGGCGCCGTGCCCGGGGCTGGCCTTCGCGCCGGCGGAGAGCGCGCCGAGCTTGGGCTTGGTCTCGGCCGCCGGCTTCTTGTTGAGGCCCGCCGAGAGGGCAGGGCGGGATGCCGGACTCACGTTGCTGCGCAGGGTGGTCACGGCCTGGCCCTCGCCCGGGTTCGTCCCCGGGACAGGTGCCGTGAGCGTGGCGGCCGCGGCAGGCGCGCCCGCTTTGCCGCGGGCTACGCGCTTGGCCGGAACCGGCTTGGCGGCGATCCCGACGGGCTTAGCCTTCTTCCCCGCATCGTCCTCCGCAACCGTGCCCGGCGTCGCGCCGAGCCAGATCGGGATGGGCTCGAACTCGACGCGCGGGCCGAGGCTGGTCCGCCCGCTGAGCGCGCGTGCCGCTCCGGCCGATGCTGTCGCGTAAGTGGAGGGGGAGAACAGCGAGCTGATCGGATTGTCGCCGTTGCCGTTCGCGGCGCTCGCGACCACGGAGGTCTCGTCGTCCTCCTGCGGCAGGCGCTTGTTCGGCCCGCAGACGTAGGACCGCATGTTCGGCGGGGACATGGTTCCCGAAGGCGGCAACTGGTCGACGGTCTGCATCGCCCACCCGAACGACGAGAAGCCCTGGTCGAACAGGTTGGCGGCCCGGAGATCGCGCTCCTTCGCGGACGGGTAGCCCATCACCACCGCGATCAGGCGTCGCCCGTTCTGGGTCGCCGTAGCCACGACGTTGAAGCCGCCCATGCAGATGAAGCCGGTCTTCATGCCGTCGGCGCCGGGATAGCGGCCGAGCAGGCCGTTGTGATTGCGGATCACCTTGCGTCCCAGCTTCAGGGCGCCGATGCGGAACAGGTCCTCGTGCTCCGGGAACTCGTAGAGCAGGGCGCGCGCCAGGATGGCCATGTCGCGGGCCGAGGTCTGCTGCCGCTCGTCGGGGAGGCCGTTCTGGTTGTACCAGCGGCTCTCGCGCATCCCGAGGCGCCGCGAGGCCTCGTTCATCAGGGCCGCGTAGCGCTCGACGGAGCCCGCCAGGCCCTCGCCGATCATCATCGACACGTCGTTGGCGGATTTCACCAGGATGATCCGCAGCGCGTTCTCCAGCGTGAGCTGAGTTCCCGGCTTGAAGCCCATCTTGGAGGGCGGCTCCGCGGCCGCCTCGGGCGACATCGTCAGGAGCGAGTTCATCGACACCTTGCCCTGGCGGACGAGGTCGAGCGCCACATAGGTGGTCATCAGCTTCGTGATCGAGGCCGGATACCAGGGATCCGTTGCCCGCTCGGCCAGCAGCACCTTCCCGGTCGCGGCATCCACGACGAGTGCCGGCGTCCCGGCTCGGGCGGCGTTTGCGCCGAATAGGGCGAGGGCTGCGACTGCCAGGAGGACGGCTCGGCGCGCCATGCGGTTTTCTCCGTGCGGGCTCTTGCCCGACATTTTTAAGGGCGTCTGTCCGAAGAACGCCTTGCCCGGTCGAGCAGGGCGCGGGTTCGCTTGGAACGGAGAGCTTATGGCGGCATAGGTGGCGACAGCAAGGCACGACACGAACGGTACCGTCCCGGGAATCATGGACGTCTCACTCCTTTGGGTTCCCGCGACCCTCATCGCGTCGGCCGGACAGGTGGCGCGCAACACGATGCAGCGACGCCTGACGGAAAAGATCGGGACCGTCGGCGCGACACAGGTCCGGTTCCTCTACGGGCTGCCCTTCTCGCTGATCTTCCTGGCCGGGATGCTGGCCGCCACGGGCGAGGCGCTGCCGCGTCCGGGGCCGGGCTTTGCGGCCTTCATCGTGCTCGGCGCGCTCAGCCAGATCCTGGCGACCGGCCTCATGCTGGCCGCCATGCGGCAGCGATCGTTCTCGGTCGTCACCGCGCTCGTGAAGACGGAGGCGGTGCAGATCGCGCTCTTCGGGCTCGTCTTCCTCGGCGACCGTCTTCCGCCCTTGGCGATCGGCGCCATCCTGCTCGCCACCTGCGGCGTCATCCTCGTGACATGGAGCCCGAAGACGGCCGGCGACATCAGGGCCGGCGGCCTTGTACCGATCGCGCTCGGCATTGCGGCGGGCGGGATGTTCGCCCTCTCGGCGGTCGGCTTTCGCGGCGCGATCCTCCATCTCGATTCCGGCTCGCCCTTTCTCCGCGCCACGACCGCTCTCGTCTGGAGCCTGGTCCTGCAGACCGGCATCCTGGCGGCGTGGCTCATCGTCTTCGACCGTGCAGCCCTCCTCGGCAGCTTTCGGGAATGGCGGTCATCGGTGGCGGCCGGCTTCGTCGGGGCCGCCGCCTCGCAATTCTGGTTCATCGGCTTCGCTCTGACGGCGGCCGCGAATGTCAGGACGCTTGCGCTCGTCGAGGTGCTTATGGCCCAGGCCGTCTCGCGGCGCATCTTCGCGCAGGCGACCTCTGGCCGCGAGATGCTGGGCATGGGGCTGATCGTGCTCGGCGTGCTAGGGATCCTGAGCTCGGCTCGTTGACGCCTTGAAGATCGTCGAAAATGGGCGCATATGCGCCTAAGTAGCGGAGGAAGAGAAGATGCTGCCCTCGATTGTCGGTTGGGCCCACACGCCATTCGGAAAGCACGATGCGGAGACGGTCGAAAGCCTGATCGTTCGCGTCACGAACGAGGCTCTCGACCATGCCGGGATCGGCCCGGAGGATGTGGACGAGGTCGTCCTCGGACATTTCAACGCCGGCTTCTCGCCGCAGGATTTCACCGCCTCGCTGGTCTTCCAGGCCTCCGACAAGTTCCGCTTCAAGCCCGCGACGCGGGTCGAGAATGCCTGCGCGACCGGCTCGGCCGCCGTGCACCAGGCCATCAAGACGATCGAGGCGAAGCGGGCCAAGGTCGTGCTCGTCGTGGGGGTCGAACAGATGACCCGCACGCCGGGGCCGGAGATCGGCAAGAACCTCCTGCGCGCCTCCTACCTGGTCGAGGATGGGGAGACGCCGGCGGGCTTTGCGGGCGTGTTCGGGAATATCGCGTCGTCGTATTTCCAGCGCCACGGCGACCAGTCCGACGCGCTCGCCCTGATCGCCGCCAAGAACCACCGGAACGGCGTCCAGAACCCCTATGCCCAGATGCGCAAGGATCTCGGCTTCGAGTTCTGCCGGGCGGAGTCGGAGAAGAACCCCTTCGTGGCCGGGCCGCTGAAGCGGACCGATTGCTCGCTCGTGTCGGATGGCGCGGCCGCGCTCGTGATCGCGGATGCCGAAACGGCCGAGACGATGCGCCGTGCCGTGGCGTTCCGCGGGACGGGGCATGCCCAGGACTTCCTGCCGATGTCGAAGCGGGACATCCTCAAGTTCGAGGGCTGCACCGAGGCCTGGCAGCGGGCGCTGGCCGAGGCGGGCGTGAAGCTCGACGACCTGTCCTTCGTCGAGACGCATGACTGCTTCACGATCGCCGAGCTGATCGAATACGAGGCCATGGGCCTGACGCCGGAAGGGCAGGGCGCCCGCGCCATCAAGGAGGGCTGGACGCAGAAGGACGGGAAGCTTCCCGTGAACCCGTCAGGCGGCCTGAAGGCGAAGGGTCACCCGATCGGCGCGACCGGCGTTTCCATGCACGTCCTCTCCGCCATGCAGCTCTGCGGCGAGGCGGAGGGCATCCAGGTTCCGGATGCGAAGCTCGCCGGCATCTTCAACATGGGCGGCGCCGCAGTCGCGAACTACGTCTCGATCCTCGAGCGCGTCCGGTAATCAGGCCGGAGCAACCTTCACCCGGTCGAGGCGCTGGCCTCGCCGGGTGAGCAGGAAGACTGTGATCGCACCGTTCAAGAGGTTCCAGGCGATGCCGTTCAGGAACGCCGCCCGGTAGGATCCGGTCAGGTCGAAGATCACGCCCGACATCCAGCCCCCGAGGGCCATGCCGAGCAGCGTCGCCGTCATGCAGAGGCCGACGCGGGTGGCGGCCTCGTTGGCCGGGAAGTATTCCCGGACGATCATGGCGTAGCTGGGCACGATCCCGCCCTGGAACAGCCCGAAGAGAGCCGAAACGACGTAGAGCTGCGTCAGCCCGTCGGACAGGGTGTAGAGAACCAGCGCAACGCCCTGCAGGACCGACCCGATGAGAAGGGTCAGCAGGCCGCCGAGGCGGTCCGCGATGAACCCGGACGCGATCCGGGACACGATGCCGAAGCCCAGCATCAGGGACAGCATCTCGGCGCCGCGCGCGACGCCGTAGCCGAGATCGCCGCAATAGGCGACGATGTGGACCTGCGGCATGGACATCGCCACGCAGCAGGCGATGCCCGCGATGATGAGCAGGGTCTGGAGCACGCCCGGGCTGAGCGCCATGCGCGTCGGGGTGAAATGGGATTGCGCAGCCGCCTGGGCGGCGGCGGAGAAGTTGGGCCGCTTGCGAAGCGTGCCGACGAGCGGAAGCATGAGGGCGACGCAGATTGCGCCGAGCCCGATATGCGTCGCGCGCCATCCGTAATCGGCTATGGACCACTGGACGATAGGCGGCCAGAAGGCACCGGCGAGGTAGTTGCCCGAGGCGCAGATCGCCACCGCGATGCCGCGGCGGCGCACGAACCAGAACGAGATGTCCGCCATGAGCGGCCCAAAGCTCGCCGAGGCGCCGAAGCCGATCAGGAGGCCATGCGCGATCGCGTAGGTGGCGAGATTTGGCGCAAGCCCGGCGGCCACATATCCGACCCCGAGCATCACGCAGCCGAGCAGGCTCGGCACGACGATGCCCATCCGGTCGGCGACGCGGCCCATGACGACCCCGCCGATGCCGAAGCCGATCATCGTCAGGGTATAGGGCAGGGACGCCCCGCCGCGCGCCACGCCGAAATCCGCCTGGACGGTCGGCAGCGCGACCACGACCGACCACATGCCGACGCCGCTGAAGGTGGTCAGGAGGACGGCGATCAGGAGGCGCTGCCATGAGGCGCGCCCATCCGGCCCGTCGTCACTCAGCCTGACAGCAGCTGCTTGCTGGGACGCCGCCATCTCTCCCCCCGACCCGTTCGTTGCGGAGGGACGTACCAGAGGCGTGCGCCGGGCGCGACCCGCGCCTGCGCAGAGCTGGTCCGCTCTGCGTCCTTACGCCTTCATGCGGACGTAGGTGCCGGGCGCATCGCACAGGGCGGGGAGGTGGCCCTCTCCCGGCTGATGCGGCGGAACGCGCTCGGGGGCTTGCTGCTCGACCCATTGGAACCAGTAGGGCCACCAGGATCCCTTGTGCTCGGTCGCCTCCCCGAGCCAGTCCTCATAGGCTTGGCCGTTCACGGCTCCGGTCCAGTAGCCGTATTTCGGCTTGGCCGGGGGGTTCACGACGCCGGCGATGTGGCCCGATCCCGCCACCACGTACTCGACGGGGCCGCCGAAGGCCTTCGACCCGACATAGACCGAGATCGCGGGGGCGATGTGGTCCTCTCGGGTGGCGAGGTTGAAGATCGGGATCGTCACCTTCTTCAGGTCGAGGCGGACGTTGTCGACGATCATCTCGCCCTTGGTGAGCTTGTTCTCCAGGTAGCAGTTGCGGAGGTAGAAGGAGTGGTTCGCGGCCGGCATCCGGGTCGCGTCCGAGTTCCAGTACAAGAGGTCGAACGGGAAGGGCGCCTTTCCCTTCAGGTACACGTTGACCACGTAGGGCCAGATCAGGTCGTTCGGGCGCAGCATGTTGAAGGCGGTCGCCATGCGCGAGCCTTCGAGATAGCCGCGGCTCCGCATCATGGCCTCGACGGCCTGGACCTGAGCCTCGTCGACGAAGACCTTCAGGTCGCCCGCATGGGTGAAATCCACCTGCGTCGTGAAGAAGGTCGCGCTCTCGATCCGCTTGTCCCCGGTTGCCGCCATGTAGGCGAGGGCGACCGCCAGGAGGGTGCCGCCGACGCAATAGCCGATCGCCGTGACGCTGCGTTCGCCGGTCGCCTGCTCGATGGCGTCGAGCGCGGCGAAGATGCCCTCCCGCATGTAGTCGCCGAAGCCCTTCTCGGCCTGCCGCTCGTCGGGATTGACCCAGGAGATGCAGAAGACCGTGAGCCCCTGGTCGACCGCCCAGCGGATGAAGCTCTTCTCCGGGTTGAGATCCAGGATGTAGTACTTGTTGATCCAGGGCGGCACGATGAGGAGCGGCCGCTTCAGCACGGTCTCCGTCGTCGGCGCGTACTGGATGAGCTCGATCAGGTCGTTGCGGAACACGACCTTGCCGGGCGTGACGGCAAGGTTCTCGCCGACCTTGAACTTGGCCGAGTCCGATTGCCGCAGCTTCAGCTCGCCGCCGCCTGCCTCCACGTCCTCGGCCAGCATCTTCATGCCGCGCACCAGGTTGGCGCCGGCTTCCTTGACGGTCTCCCGGATGAGTTCGGGATTGGTCGCGACGAAGTTCGACGGCGACAGGGCGGCCGACAGCTGCTTGACGTAGAAGCGGGCCTTGTCGCGCGTGTGGTCGTCCAGGCCCTCGGCCTCGTCCACCATCGCCTCGGCCCACTGGCTCGTGACGAGATAGGCCTGCTTCAGGAAGTCGAAGACCGCGTTCCGGGACCATTCCGGATCCTGGAAGCGCCTGTCGGCCGGCGAAGGCGCGACGACGGGCGCGGCCTGCTCGCCCTGCATGCGCTTCAGGGTGTTGGACCAGAGGTCCAGGAACTGCGTTCCGAGCCGGGTCTGCGCCTCGAGAGCCCTTTGCGGATCGACCATCCAGGTCTCGGCGACCTGGCCGAGCGTCTTCACCACCTCGCCGACGCCGTCGGCCAGGCCTGACCTCCCGTTGCGCTGATCGGCCGGCTTCAGGTAGGCCGCCGTCGCCCGGCTCGCCTCCTCGACGAACTGCGCCATGTTTTCCGACAGAGCGCCGAAATCCGGGACCTGGGGCTCGGTCAGCCTGGGCCCTTCGCTCTCAGACATCGTTCCCTCCGGCCCAGCCGGCTTGTCCGGCAGGTGTCGTTTCCGCCATATTAATGGAGACGGCGGCAATCTTCGATCCCCACGATAACGCCGCTCGGCGAGCCGCGATCCGGCGTTCCGAGATCTGATACATGCGTCCCCACACCACGGCCCTGCTTTTCCTCGCCATCGGCGCTTCGCTCGGCGGATGTGTCGGCGCAGGGGAGACGAATCCCCTGCGCGATGCCGCCGTCGCGGCCGGCGTGACCGGAGGCGAGCCCAGGCCAGCCCCCGACTTCGTCACCCGGACCCGCCCGGCCCAGGCCGAGTACGTTCCGATCGGAGTCTCGGCCCCCTCCCGCAGGTACCGTGCCAAGAACGCCGAGGAGGTCGCGCGGGCCGAGGCACAGATGGATCGGCTGAGCCGCGCGAACGAGTCACGCGCCGCGGCCGCCCGGCGCGCGGCGCAGTAGCCGAACGGCCGGGCTGCCCAGGAAGGGGCGGCTCTGCTAAAGCACGACCAGGAGGCGGTGGGGAGCGACGGCCCGCACCGCCGGGGATAGCCCATGACGACCGATTTTCACCGCATCCGGCGGCTGCCGCCCTACATCTTCGAGGAAGTCAACCGCTTCAAGGCGAAGGCTCGCGCCAACGGGGCCGACATCATCGACCTCGGGATGGGCAATCCCGACCTCGCCGCACCGCCGCATGTCGTGGCCAAGCTGTGCGAGACGGCCGGCAAGCCGAGGACGGACCGCTATTCCGCCTCCAAGGGCATCGCCGGGCTCCGCCGCGCCCAGGCCGGCTATTATGCGCGCCGCTTCGGCGTGAAGCTCAACCCCGACACGCAGGTCGTGGCGACCCTCGGCTCGAAGGAGGGCTTCGCCAACATGGCCCAGGCCATCACGGCGCCTGGCGATGTCGTGCTGGTCCCGAACCCCTCCTATCCCATCCACGCCTTCGGCTTCCTGATGGCGGGCGGCGTGATCCGCTCGGTTCCGGCCGAGCCGAGCCCCGCGATCTTCCCGGCGCTGGAGCGCGCGGTCCTTCACTCCATCCCGAAGCCGCTCGCGCTCGTCACCTGCTACCCGTCGAACCCCACCGCGCAGGTCGCCTCGCTGGACTTCTACCGGGACCTCGTGGCCTTCGCGAAGAAGCACGACATCTTCCTGCTCTCGGACCTCGCCTATGCGGAGGTCTATTTCGACGACAACGACCCGCCGCCCTCGATGCTGCAGGTTCCGGGCGCGATGGATGTCGCGGTCGAGTTCACGTCGATGTCGAAGACCTTCTCGATGGCCGGCTGGCGCATCGGCTTCGCGGTCGGCAACGAGCGCCTCCTGGCGGCCCTCGGCCGGGTGAAGTCGTACCTCGACTATGGTGCGTTCACGCCCGTCCAGGTCGCCGCGACGGCGGCCTTGAACGGGCCGG
Source organism: Enterovirga sp. CN4-39 (assembly GCF_049446235.1). Classification (NCBI taxonomy): domain Bacteria; kingdom Pseudomonadati; phylum Pseudomonadota; class Alphaproteobacteria; order Hyphomicrobiales; family Methylobacteriaceae; genus Enterovirga; species Enterovirga sp. CN4-39. The sequence goes on from NZ_JBMSEF010000016.1 coordinate 126,252, forward strand.
ACGATTGCATCCGCGAGATGCGGTCGATCTACAAGCGCCGACGCGACGTGCTGGTGGAATCCTTCGGCAAGGCCGGCTGGGAGATCCCGTCGCCCTCCGCCTCCATGTTCGCCTGGGTGCCGATCCCGGAGAAGTTCCGGCCGCTCGGCAGCCTCGAATTCTCCAAGCTTCTCGTCGAGAAGGCCGATGTCGCCGTCGCGCCCGGGATCGGGTTCGGCGAGCACGGCGACGATTACGTCCGGATCGCGCTCGTGGAGAACGAGCAGCGCATCCGCCAGGCGGCGCGCTCGATCCGCAAGTTCTTCGACAGCGCCGATCGCACGCTCCACAATGTGGTGCCGCTGGCCCGCGCGGGCTGATTGTTCAGGTAAGGTTCAGGTTGTTCATTCGGGCTGCCGATGCGAGAAGGTTGAGCTTCCGATTCACCGTCTCGGGGGCGCTGCCTTGAAACAATCTCTGATCGCCGGCCTGACTGTGCTCCTTGCCGTCGGGGCTGCCCAAGCCGCTCCGGTCCTGCCGGCAGCCGATGCCGTCCAGGCCGTTGCCGTGCCGCGCGACGATTCCATGGGCCGCTATCACCAGCTTCGCCGGCTCGATAACCGCCAGCTCGGGCGCCCCGCCTTCCGGCAGGGCGCGACCTGCGTCACGCCGAAGCTCGTCTGCTGGGTACCCCAGGCGGGAGATACCGGCGAGGCGTGCTCCTGCGCCACGCCGAGCCGTGGCAAGGTCGCCGGAACGATCGAGGGCTGAGACCTGACTCCGGAGCGCGGCATGGGCTTTTTCGACAGTTTCGAACTCAGCTCTGTCGCGGTCCGCGACGGCGCGCTTCGGGTCCGCATGGGCGGCTCGGGGCCGCCGCTCCTTCTGCTGCACGGTAACCCGCAGAGCCACGTCATGTGGCACAAGGTTGCGCCGGCTCTGGCCCGCCGCTTCACCGTGATCTGCCCGGACCTGCGCGGCTATGCAGGCTCCTTCAAGCCCGGAGCCACGCCCGACCACGCGCCCTACGCCAAGACCGAGATGGCGCGGGACATGGTCGAGCTGATGAGCGCGCTTGGCCACGACCGCTTCCGCGTTGGCAGCCACGACCGCGGCGCGCGGGTGGCGCACCGCCTGGCGCTCGATCACCCGGAAAGGGTCGAGAAGCTCGCCGTGCTCGACATCGTGCCGACGCTCGAGCATTTCGAGCGCACCGACATGAGCTTCGCGCTCGGCTACTACCATTGGTTCTGGTTCGCGCAGCCGCATCCCTTCCCGGAGAACCTGATCAGCGCGGCGCCCGAGACTTGGTGGCACGCCCATACGTCGCGCGAGCCGAAGCCGCCCGGCTTCTTCGCTCCCGAGGCGCTCGCCGATTACCTCGAGGCTGCGCGGGACCCCGCCGCGATCATCGGCATGTGCGAAGATTATCGGGCCGCCGCCACGATCGACCTCGAGCACGACCGGGCGAGCCGCGCTGCGGGCGCCAAGATCGAATGCCCGCTCCTCGTGCTCTGGGGCGCCCAGGGCAGGATCGGCGGATGGTACGAACCGCTGGACCTGTGGCGCCGCTACTGCTCGGCCGAGGTGACGGGCGGGCTCGTCCAGTCCGGGCATTATCTCCCTGAAGAGGCTCCGGAGGAGGTCCTCGCCGCCTTCGAGACATTCTTCTGAGCGGGTCGGCCGCGTCCCTCACGGGAGGGAACGCACCTGCGGCCGCCATGTTGAGCCTCTGCTTTCGACGGAGGCGGCATGCGCTTCATCCCGACCCGGCTTCACGGGATCATCGACTATATCTGGGGCCTGCTCCTCGGGACTGCGCCGTGGACGCTCGGCTTCGCCGATAATGGCCCTGCGACCTATGTGGCGCTGATCTTCGGGATCGGGGCGATCCTCTACAGCCTCGCCACGAATTATGAGGTCGGGCTCCTGCCGCTCATCCCGATGCCGGTCCACCTCGTGCTCGACGTGGCGGGCGGCGCCATGCTCGCGGTCTCGCCCTGGCTGTTCGGCTTCGCCGACCGGGTGTTCTGGCCGCATCTCCTCTTCGGCCTCTTCTCGATCGCGGCGGGGCTCATGACGGAAAAGGACACGCGCTCGCCCGATCGGATCGCGAGCGAGCGCATCTGACCGGGGCGACGTGGTTTCCGAAAGGTAAACCAGGCCCGCTCATTGCCAGCCTGCGCATTGAGGTGGCCTTGGCGAGCCCCGCTTAAGGGGCAGGGAGCAGCCAAAGGATATCCTATGCCCCCGCTCCTTCGCATCGAGGCGGCCGCGCTTGTCGGCCTGGCTCTCTTCGCATCCTCGGCTCGCGCCGAGATCACAGGCGCCCAGCTCGAGGAACTCTACCTGATCCAGCTCGGCGTGAAGAGCTGCGACAACCTCCCGTTTCCGGCCGACAAGAGGACCAAGCTCGACCAGGTGGTATCCGTGATGGAACGGGGATCATCCTTCTCGGACGCGGATCTCATCCTGATGCGCGGCAAGGCCCGCACGGCGCTGGAGAACAACCCGGCCAAGATCTGCCACGACGTGGGCGAGTCGATTCCGACGGTCGTACGCGACTTGAAGTAGGGTTTCACACTCCAAGCTCGCTTTCCCGATCACGACCTCGCGCTGGGTTCTGCAAACGGGGAAGCGGGTCAGCTCCGCGCCTGACGCGCCTGGAACCCGGCCCGAAACCGCGCAAGTATCTCCCTCCCAAGACGAGAACAGTCGGGGAGGAAACATCGATGAGAGTTCCCGTGCTTGCGGCGGCATGCCTGCTGACCGCTTGCTCGGCCGCACTTGCGGCCGAGCCGCTGAAGTTCGAGGTCGACGCCGCCTGGCCGAAGCCGCTCCCCAACGATTGGCTGATGGGGCAGGCCGCCGGGGTGGCCGTGGATGCCGACGACAATATCTGGGTGGTGCAGCGGCCGCGCACGCTGACGGATGACGAGAAGGGTGCGAGCCTCAACCCGCCGCGCTCGAAATGCTGCAAGCCGGCCCCGCCCGTGCTCGTGTTCAACCAGGCGGGCGACCTCATCAAGAGCTGGGGTGGGCCGGGCGAGGGTTACAACTGGCCGCAGAACGAGCACGGCATCCACATCGACCAAAAGGGGTTCGTGTGGCTCGCCGGGAACGGCGAGCAGGACGGCCAGATCCTGAAATTCACGCCGGACGGCAAGTTCGTCATGCAGATCGGCAAGCAGGGGCCGCAGACGAACAGTCTCGACACGAGCCGGCTCGGCCGGCCGGCCGGCATGATGGTCGACCCTGCGAGCAACGAGCTCTTCGTGGCGGACGGCTACGGCAATACGCGCATCATCGTGTTCGATGCGGATACGGGCGCCTACAAGCGGATGTGGGGCGCCTACGGCAAGCCGCCGACGGATGAGAAGCTTCCGGCCTACAGCCCGGGCGAGACGCCGCCGACCCAGTTCAGGAACCCGGTCCACTGCGTGCAGGTTGCGCGCGACGGGCTCGTCTATGTCTGCGACCGGGTCAGCAATCGCGTCCAGGTGTTCCGAAAGGACGGCACCTTCGTGAAGGAGTTCTTCGTCGAGAAGGGCACGCGCGGCAACGGCGCGGTGTGGGAACTGGCCCTGTGGCCGGACGAGAAGGAGAGCCTGCTGCTGAATGCCGATGGCGAGAACAACGAGGTGCGCACGCTGAGCCGTGACAACGGCGAGGTGATGGGCGCCTTCGGGCGCAATGGCCGCAATGCGGGCCAGTTCCACTGGGTGCACAACCTCGCGGTCGACTCGAAGGGCAATGTCTTCACGACCGAAGTCGACACCTCGAAGCGGGCGCAGAAGTTCCTGTTCAAGGGCGACATGGTCTTGCGCAAGCGCTCCGCCCAGTAGCCCAACCCCTCGATGGTCCGGCGGACCTCGGCCCGCCGGACCATGAGCGTCTGGTATTCGTAAGCTTCCGGCCTGGACGAGGCTCAGACCGTGATCGTCGGGACGTGTTCTCGGAGCAGTGCCGTGAGCTGCTCAAGGCGCGGGCCCAGGATCCGGTCCGTCACGGAGGCGATGCTGATCCCGGCGATCGGCGTCCGGCGGGAGGACCAGATCGCCATGCCGACACCCGACACGCCGGGCGTCAGGACCTGTTGGCTGATGCCGTAGCCGGTCACGCGCGTGCGCATCACGGCGTCGCGCATGTCCTTCAGCTCGAAGTTGTAGGCGGCGAACTCGGCCTTCTTCTCGCGCAGGATCGCCTCGAACTCCGTCTCCGGGAGCCCGGCAAGCATCGCCAGCCCGGCCGCCCCGACCCCGAGCGGCCTGCGGTCGCCGATATTCATCGTCATCACCCGGATCGGGAAATGACCCTCGATGCGGTCGAGGCAGATGGCGTCGGTTCCGGAGCGCAGGACGAGATAAACCGTGTCGCCGGTGGCGGCCGCGAGATGCTCGAGAACGGGGCGGGCCGCGCGGACCAGCCCGCTCTGCTGGGGGGCCGAGAGGCCCAGCTCGAAGATCAGCGGCCCGAGCTTGTAGCGCCGCGTCTCGGGATCCTGCGCGACGAGATGCTCCTGCATCAGGCCGAGCAGGATGCGGCGTGCCGTCGGGTGCGGCAGCTCGGTGCGGCGGGCCAACTCGGACAGGCCGATGCCGCTCTCGCTCCGCCGCGCCACCGCTGTCAGGATCTGCGCGGCGCGATGGATCGCCTGGACGCCTGCCGCGTCCTCGGTGGTGCGCGGCCGGGTGCCGCCGCGTTCAGCCTTCCCGTCGTCCGCCATGGTCGATCAGATGCCGGGCCACGATCGCGCGCGACGCCTGGGCATCGCCGAAGCTGGAGGCGAGCCGGCGCGCGCGCTTGAGGTAGAGATGGGCCGGGTGTTCCCAGGAGAACCCGGCCGCGCCATGGACCTGGATGCAGCCGGTGGTCGCCGCGAGGGCGGCCTCCGTGGCGCCGGCGCGGGCGGCGTGGATCTGGGCCGAGGCGTCGTTCTCGCCGGCGTCGAACGCCGCCGCCGCGGCCGCAACCAGCGTGCGGGCATTCTCCGTCAGGATGAAGTCGTCCACGATCCGGTGCTTCACGGCCTGGTAGGCGCCGATCGGGGAGCCGAACTGGCGGCGCTCCTTGGCATAGGAAACGGCGATCTCCCCCGCGCGCTCGGCGATGCCCGCGAGCTCCGCCGCGATCCAGAGATGCGCCGGCAGAAGGAGTTCGTCCAGCTCTGCCGCCGTCTCCGCGGCATCGAGCGCCTTTTCGAGCGCCGGGCGCGGGAGCGCTCCGATCGGGCAGGTCGGGTCGAGCGGCTGCCGGCTCTGGGCGGAAGCGGGGGCGAGCCACAGGATGCGCGTTCCGCCGCCGGCCCGGTGAGAGAGGACGAGGATGTCGGTCGCCTCCTCGGCATGGGCGACCAGGATATCGCCATCGGCCGAGCCGGTTCCGGCATCCAGGCCGATCGCGACGCGTCGCTCGCCGGCAAGGCTGGAAGCCGATAGGTCCTGGAGCCACTCCGCCTCGGCGGCCCGTGCGAGCGCGGGCAGCAGGGCGAAGCTCAGGAAGGGCCCGGGGGCGAGCGAGCGCCCGATCTCGTGCCCCAGGAGGGTCGCCTCGGCGAGGCCGAGCCCGAGGCCGCCGGCCTCTTCGGGAACGCAGATGGCGCTCCAGCCCTGCTCGGCGGCAAGCGCCATCGCGGCATCGCCGGCGCCGGCCGGGAGCCTGTCGCCGCGGCCGAGGTCGAGATCCTCCGGGTATCCGGCCAGCGCGCGCCGCGCCGTATCCCGCAGGAGCGCCTGCGCCTCGTTGAACACCGCCATGTTCTCAATCCTCAGCGGGGCAGGCCGAGCACGCGCTCGCCGACGACGTTGCGCTGGATCTCCGACGTGCCGGCCAGGATCGTCTCGGCCATCGACCAGAGATGCTCCCGCTGCCACCACCGGCCGCGCTGGGCGGCGGGCTCCTGCGGGCCGAGCGCCGCCTCCGGGCCGAGGATGTCCATCGCGAGCGCGAGGAGGCGCTGGTGGCTCTCGCTCCAGAGCAGCTTGATGAAGGAGCCTTCCGGGCCCGGCTGCTCGTGCCGCGCCGCGGCGGCCAACATGGTCCTCGCGTGAAGCTTCAGCGCCTGCACGTCGATATAGCTGCGGGCGAGCCGGTCGCGGATGACAGCATCTTCGGAGACAGGCCGGCCGTCCCGCCGCATGCCGCGCGCGACCTCGACGAGATCGCGCAGCTCCTCTTCCATGCGGACGAGGCGCGGCACGAAATAGGTGGCGCGCTCGTAGCTCGCCGCCGCCATGGCGATGCCCCAGCCGGCATTCTCCTCGCCGACCCGGTTCTCGACCGGGACCCGCACCTCGTCGAAGAAGACCTCGTTGAACTCCTGTTCCCCGTTCATCTGCCGGATCGGCCGGACCGTGATGCCGGGGCTCTTCATGTCCACGAGCAGGAAGCTGATGCCCTTGTGCTTCGGCGCCTCGGCATCCGTCCGGGCGAGCACGAAGCACCAATCCGCGACATGCGCGAAGCTCGTCCAGATCTTCTGGCCCGAGACCACGTAGTGCTCGCCGTCGCGGATCGCGCGCGTGCGAAGCGAGGCGAGATCCGAGCCGGCGCCGGGCTCCGAATAGCCCTGGCACCAGATCTCCTCGTTGGAGAGGATCTTGGGCAGGAAGCGGCGCTTCTGCGCATCGGAGCCGAAGAGGAGCAGCGTCGGGCCGAGGATCCCGTGCCCGATCATGTTGATGCCCTGCGGCGCGCCGGCCCGGGCATATTCCTCGTGGAAGATCGCGATCAGCTCGACGGGCAGGCCGCGCCCGCCGAGCTCGGCCGGCCAACCGAGGCCGGACCAGCCCGCGGCGCACAGGTGATCCTCGAAGGCCCGCCTGTAATCGGCGTCATGGACGCTCGCTTCAGGAAAGCGGGAGCCGACCAGCGCGAGATTCTCGGCGAGCCAGCGCCTCACCTCTTCTCTGAAAGCCTGAGCGTCCATGGCCTCAGTTCCCCGGCTGGATGCCGGCGTCCTTGGCGGTCTTCGCCCATTTCGCGAGGTCTTCCTTCACGAACTCGGCGAATTTCGGCGACGGATAGGCCAGGATCTCGAGGCCGAGCTGGGCGAACCGCGTCTTGACGTCCTCCTGCGCGAGGATCTCGAGCAACTCCTTGTTCAGGCGCTCCACGATGGCGGGATCGAGCTTCGCGGGGCCGAACACGCCGAGCCATGGCACCGCCTCGTAGCCGGGCAGCCCCGATTCCGCGATGGTCGGCAGATTCGGCATGAGCGGCGACCGCTTGGCCGAGGTCACGCCGAGCGCCCGGATGGCCTTGGATTCGATGTGCGGGCCCGAGGAGGCGAGCGCGTCGAACATGATCGGGATGCGGCCAGCCACGAGATCGGTCAGGGCGGGCGCGCTGCCGCGATAGGGAACATGGACCAGCTCGACACCCGCCATCTTGGCGAACATCTCGGCTTCCATGTGGGTCGAGGTGCCGTGGCCGACGGACCCATAGGCGAGTTTGCCGGGCTGCTGCTTCGCCAGCGCGATCAGCTCCGCGACCGACTTCGCCGGGACGTTGTCGGCGACCACGAGCACGTGGAGCGGCGAGACGAGCAGCGTCACCGGCGTGAAGTCGGCGATCGGGTCGTAGCGGACCTTCGTCACGTTCGGGTTGATGGTGTGGGCGGAGGCCGCGACGAGGAGCGTATGCCCGTCCGGCGCTGCGCGCGCGACCTGGTCGGTCGCCACCATGGTGCCGGCGCCGACGACGTTCTCGACGAGCACGTTCTGCCCGATCCGGTCGCGCAGTTTCTCCGCCACGATGCGGGCCATGGTGTCGGCAGCCCCGCCGGGCGAGAACGGGACGACCAGCCGGATCGGCTGGCTCGGCCAGGAGTTCGCGGCGGCGCCCGTGGGCAGCGTCGCGAGGCCGAGTGCGGCGGCGGCCGCGAAGGTGAAGGCGCGTCTGTTCACAAATTCCTCCAGGATCAAGCAGCCTCTTGGGCGGACTGTTCGGGTTGGGGTGAGAGGGTGATGAGGCAGTCCAGGGCGACCACGCCGGCACCTTCCGGTCGCACGACGAAGGGGTTGATCTCGAGTTCAGCGATCGCGTCCCCGGAGGCCAGGAAGGCGTCGGACAGGGCCGCCATGGTCCGGCCGAGCGCCGCCACGTCGAGCGGCGGGCGGCCGCGGACGGAGCCGAAGAGCGGAGCGCCCCGGAGAGAGCGGACCATCGCCTCGGCAGCCTCGGCGTCGACCGGCAGGAGGCGGTGGCCGACATCCTTCAGCACCTCCGTGAAGATGCCGCCGAGGCCGACCGTCATCACGGGCCCGAAGACCGGGTCGCGCGTGATGCCGACCAGGACCTCGAGGCCGGGCGGCTCCTGTTTCTGGACGACGGCGCCGTCGATGCGGGCGCCGGGGCAGGCGCGCCGGGCGGCTTCCACCACGTCGGCATAGGCGGCGCGCACCGCTTCCGGCGAGCCGAGGCCGAGCTTGACGCCGCCGATATCCGACTTGTGCAGGATGTCGGGGCTGAGGACCTTCAGCACGACCGGGAACCCGAAGCGCTCCGCGGCGGCGGCGGCGTCCTCGGCCGAGGATACCGCGGCCTCGGGTACGGTCGGGACGCCGTAGGCCGAAACGAATGTCTTGGCGTCGGCCTCGTTCAGGGCGGTGGCTCCGGCGCGGCGTGCCGAAGCGAGCACGACGTCCGCCGCGGGTTTTGCGGCCGGCCGGCTGGCATCGAGCGTCCTCGCAGGCTTGCGGCTGCGCTCGGACCAGGCCGCGAAGCTGGCGAGCGCGCCGACGCCGCGGGCTGTGTCCTCGAACACGGGTATGCCCGCCGCCTCGAGATCTCCGCGCGTGCGGGCATTGCCCGTATCCATCGCGACGATGAGCTTGTTCGAACGCCCGGCCGCCTCGATCATGGCGGGCGACAGCCGCTCCAGCAGGTAGCCCGGCGCATAGACGAGGATCATGTCGACGGCATCCGTCCCTTCCAGGGCGGCGAGCGCGTCGCGCATGAAATCGTGCTGGTTGACCACGTTCCCGGTGAGGTCGACCGGGTTCGCCACCATGCCGTAGGTGGGAATGCCCGAGCGCAGCACCGTCTGGACCTCGGCCGGAAGCGTCGGGATGTCGATCCCCGCCTTCACGAACTTGTCCGACAGAAGCGCCCCGAGCGCGCCCGAGATGGTGAGGATCGCGAGGCGCCTTCCTGCGGTCCGTTCCTTGAAGCGGGCGAGATAGGTGAGGTCCGCCAGGTGGGCGAGATCCTCGGCCATCATCAGGTTCAGGTCCTCGAAGACCGAGCGATAGACGGCCTGGCTTCCGGCGAGCGAGGCGGTATGCGAGGCGGCCGCCTCGGCGCCCTTCTCGGTGTCGCCGATCTTCAGGAGGATGAGCGGGCGTCCCTCGTCCCGCAGACGCGCCGCGACGCGCCGGAACCGTTCGCCGTCGCGCAGGCCCTCGACATAGCCCGCGATGGTTTTCGTCCCGGGATCCTCGGCGAAGTATTCGAGATATTCCGAGAATTCGAGCGAGGCCTCGTTGCCGGTGTTGATGACGGATCCGAAGCCGACGCCGCGTGCGCGGGCCAGCGTGTAGACGGCCGCGCAGACATTGCCGCTCTGCGTGATGAGGGCGGTCTCGTGATTGCCCTTCGGCGGCTCGATGTTGCGGAACACCGACGCGAAGGCCGTGTAGGCGTGGGTCGCGAGATTGGCGAAGCCCATGCAATTGGGGCCGGCCACCGGGATGCCGAGTTCGGCCACGCAGGCCTGGAACTCCTTCTGGAGCCGCTTTCCCTCTTCCTCGTTGGTCTCGGCGAAGCCGGACGCGAAGACGACCGCCGAGCGGATGCCCTTGGCGGCCGCGCGCCGGAGCTGCGGGACGACATCCTTCGCGCCGACCGCGAGCGCGATCAGGTCGACCGGGCCCGGCAGCGACTCGATGTCCGAATAGCAGCGGACGCCGGAGATCTCCGGGTATTTCGGGTTGATCGGGTAAATCGGGCCCTTGTAGCCGTGCTGCAGCAGGAGCTGGAACGGCATGCCGCCGACCCGGCCGGGATCGGCCGAGGCGCCCAGGATCGCGATGGAGCCCGGATTGATCAGCGGCTCGAGACGGTGCGCGGTCACGCCTTCTTCCCCGATTGGATCGCCTTGGCGAGGCCGGCATCGCGCGCGGCCTTGAAGGCTTCGGTCACGTGGCTGAGCTGGTGCGTGTCGAAATGCGCCTGCAGCGAGGTGCGCAGGCCCTGCATGTCGACGGCCCGGTTGATGGAGCGCTTGAGGAGCGTGAGCGCGAAGGGCGGCGCGAGGGCGATGCGGTCGGCGAGGGCGATCGTGGCAGCTTCGAGCTCCGCGCGCGGCACCACCCGGTTCACCATGCCGACGCGATGCGCCTCTGCGGCTCCGAGCCGCTCGCCCGTGAAAAGGAGTTCCTTGGCCTTGCGGGTGCCGAGCACCCATGGATGGATCAGGACCTCGACGGCGGCCGCACCGAGCGTATGCGCCACGGGATCGGCGAAGATCGCGTCATCCGCCGCAATGATCAGGTCGCACATGTTGGCGACCATGAAGCCGCCCGCGATGCAGGCGCCCTGGACCGAAGCGATGGTGGGCTTCGGGCAATCCATGATGCGCAGGCAGTATTCGAAGTAGCGCTTCTCCTCGTAGGCCCAGCGCTCCTCGACCGTGAAGTTGCCGCGGCTCTCCTGCGCTTCCTTCAGGTCGTGGCCGGCGGAGAAGTGGTCTCCCTTCCCGGCGAAGACGATCACCCGAACGGCTTCATCCGCCACGGCCTCGGCGAGAGCCGCGTCGAGTTCGTCGAGGAGTTGGCGGCTTTCCGCGTTCCGGCGCTCCGGACGACTGTGCCACAGCAGCGCGACCGCCCCGCGGACTTCGTATAGCACCTGCTCGTAGGCCACCGGCTCCTCCGTATCGTGAACACTCTCGGCGTGACGGGGAGCAGATAACATCTGTCTCATCCACGTTGTAGGCCGCGATAGCAAAACAGATGTTCGCATGGCGGACATCCCGACTGGCGGGCGCGATCTGTTCGCCGCGAATGGAGAAGAAACGGAATGGCTGAATCGGTTGCGATCGTCGGCTACGGAGCGATCGGGGAGGTCCTGGCAGCCGGGCTACTGGAGGGCGGCGGCCCGCGCTTGAGCGCCGTCCTCGTTCGCCCGCGCCAGGTCGAGGAGGCGAGGGCAAGCCTGCCGGCCGGCGTCGCCGTGGTGACGGCGCTCGGCGATCTCCTCGCCTGCCGCCCGGGCCTCGTGGTCGAGAGTGCCGGGCAGGGCGCCGTGCGCGAGCACGGAACGGAGGTTCTCGCGGCCGGGGTGGACCTGATGGTCGTCTCGACCGGGGCCCTGGCGGACGATGCCGTCCTGAACGCGTTGCAGGGTGCCGCCGCCGGGACCGGAGCGCGAATCCTCATCCCTGCCGGTGCGATCGCGGGGCTCGATGGGCTCGGCTCGCTCAAGGCGGCCGGGCTGGTATCGGTCACCTACACGTCCACCAAGCCGCCGCTCGCCTGGCGCGGCACCCCCACCGAGGAAACGCTGGACCTGGCGGGCCTGCGCGAGCGCACCGTTTTCTTCGAAGGGTCGGCGCGCGAAGCCGCGCTCCGCTACCCGAAGAACGCCAACCTCGCCGCGACGGTCGCGCTCGCCGGGCTGGGTCTCGACCGCACGGAGGTCCGGCTCGTGGCCGATCCGGCGGCCTCCGGCAATACCGGCACCATCGAGGCATCGAGCGAGATCGGCGACATGACGGTCGTCATGGCCGGCCGGGCGAGCGCAAATCCGAAGACCTCGGCCTCCACGGCGTTCTCGCTGCTGCACGCCGTCCGGTCGCGGTCGGCGACGCTCGTGATCTGACGAGATTACGCCTCGCGGAGACCGTCGCCGGCAGCCTCTCAGGCGGGCTGCGGCTCCCGCATCGCGCCGCGCACGACCCTGATCGCCTCGGCGACGAACCGGACCGAGGCGAGAGCGGCGGCGTTCTCGTCTCCCGCGGCGATCCTGTCGAGAAGTTCGGCTTGCGCCGCTGCAACGTCGGCGTCCGGAATGGTTGCCCGTCCGAAATAGGATCGTCGCGCCATGGCGTGAAGCGGCGCGATGGCGCGTTCGAGGAACGGGTTCGCGGCGGCCGCGATGACGAGCGACTTCATCCGGGCGTCGATAGCGATGATCTCTGCCGTCGGGCCACGTTCGGCGGCCCGGACCCACTCGACTCCCAGTCGCTTCAATTCGGCGCGCTGCCGGTCGGTGCAGCGCCGCGCGGCGAGGCGCGAGAGCAGCTGTTCGAGCGGGAGGCGGGCTTCGTTCAGCGTCGAGGCGTCGTAGCGGTCGAGTTCGGCGACGACGGCTCCTCGGCGAGCTTGGATCGTCACCAGGTGGAAGGCCGAAAGGCGCTGCAACGCCTCGCGCACGGGCGTTCGGCCGATCCCGAGCTCGGCGCTGAGCCGGAGTTCCGAAAGCACCTCCCCCGGCGGATAGGTCTGGGAGACGACGAGGCTCTCGATTGCCCGGAAGGCTTGGCCCGCCAGCGTCATGTCCGCGTCCGGGCGGTGCTGGGCCGAGCCCTGATCCGGTGCTGCGTCCCGGCGCGCGCGGACGGATTTCGCGAAACGACGGATCGAATGGAGGAAGCGCTGGGATGCAGCCTCGGCGCCGGCGGCGTCTCCGCTGGCGATGAGATCCATGAGAGCCGCATGGGCGAGCGCGACCGAGCGCTGCGAGGTGCGCGCATGCCGGAAGAAAAAGTGCCGGGACACTGAGTGCAGGGGACGGATCGCCGTCGTCAGCAGCGGGTTGCCGCAGGCTTCCGCCACCACCCGCTTGAAGCGGAAATCGACGTCCAGGAGCCCCGAGGACGAGCCGCCGTCCGCGGCCTCCATCATGGCCTGCGCCAACGCCCTCAGTTCCAGGCGCTGGCCGCGACAGGCAGAAAGGGCGGCGAGCCGCGACATCACCGGCTCGAGCGCCTCGCGGACCTCCATCGCCTGCTCGAAGCGCTTCCGGTCGATGTCCGTCACGCGGACACCACGCCGGGGCTCCACGACGATCAGCTGGTCGCGCTCGAGCCGCTGGAGCGCCTCCCGCACGGGCGTTCGGCCGATCCCGATCTGCTGGCTGAGGGAGACTTCAGACAGGAGATCTCCCGGCGGGATGGAGCCTTCGACGATCAGGTGTTCGATCGCGTCATACGCTTTGGCGGCGAGGGTCTCGGGCATTGCTTGGGAGGAAAAGGTGGGACCAGGCGCCGAGGAACTTGCTAAGAAGCCGTCACTCGCTCGGTAAGCGAGCGCCTCAGGGCCTTCGGGTTTGCTCCACGCTGACATGCCAGGGATGGTGTCGGCTCGCCTCGGCGCCGAAGGTAAGCCTGAGTGATCGCATGTCAAAGCGCAAAATCGGTCCTATCAACTAGAGACACAGGCAATTCCGGATCGGCTCTCCGGGCGGGAAGCCGCGTCTTTGCACGCGCTTCGACTGGTACATCAGCCGCGTAGGTCGCGGTGGGCGCCAGCTATCCGGCCATCGTCACGAACCTCGCTTATGGGCCACGCCGGGCATCCGCATTCCGGATCGCGGAAAACGGGACTTGATATGCCAGCGTTCCGGCGCCAAACCGGGGCACACGTCCGCTCTCCAAAGCGTCTGTTGAGCGAGTTGGCGTCTATGTACGAGAGTGTCTGACATGGCAGTCAAAGCGTCGCTCGGTTACAGGGTGAGCTCGTGCTCCTGAACGCTCGCCCTGGATCGATCCCCGGCGAAGATGCGGTGACCTCGCGCGAGATACCCTTCCGCATCGGCGAGTCCGTGCTCAGGCGCGAGGACCTGCGCTTCGTTACCGGCCGCGGGCGCTATGTCGCCGACCAGAAGGCGGAGGGCGAGCTTCACGCCGTCTTCGTCCGCAGCCCGCACGCCCATGCGAAGATCCTGCGGATCGATGCCGGCCGCTCGCGAGGCATGGCGGGC
>NZ_JBMSEF010000017.1:0-134510 GCF_049446235.1 Enterovirga sp. CN4-39
TGGCGGCGACGGCCGCGAGCCGCGGCCCCGCGCCGGCGACCACGATGCGCCGCCCCGGCACCCGGCCTTCCGTCTTGAGCAGAACCGTCGCGGCCGCGCGGCCGATCACACCGGGAAGCGTCCATCCAGGAAACGGAACGACCCGCTCATGTGCCCCCGTCGCGGCCACGAGCGCCTGCGCCCGCACCGTCTCCGGTCCGTTCGGGCCGAGCGCCTCGATCCGGAAACGCTCCGTCACCGACCAGATGCGCCGGCCGAGGCGGGCCGACACGGAGGAAGCGGCCAGGGAGGACCGCAGCGCCTCGCCTTCCCGTTCGACGCCGGCGCGGCCGCCCGCCGTGCGCGGGGCGCGATAGATCTGGCCGCCGGCTTCCTCCTGCTCGTCGAAGAGGACGACGCGGGCCCCGGCCTTGGCCGCCGCGACCGCGGCCGCGCAACCGGCGGGGCCGGCGCCGATCACCGCGAGGTCGAAGGAGGTCGGATCGCTCATGCGAGGCTCGGCCGCGACACGACCATGCCGTCCTGCGCCGTGACGAGGCAGGCCTGGCGGATCACCCCGTCGATCGTCAGCACGCATTCCTGGCACACGCCCATGAGGCAGAAGGCGCCGCGAGGCGTGCCCGCGCGCGGCGAGCGCCGGAGAACGCGCACCTCGTTCGCCAGGAGCAGGCTGGCCACGGTGGATCCGACAACGCCGCTCAGCGGCTCTCCGTCGAGGGTGAGCGTCACGGTGCCGGTTTCGGCTAAGGGAGGCATCTGGCGCGCGGATGTGTCTTTACACGGTGCCAGGATTGTATACCGTCTGTGGACCGCGGGGCAACCGTTTCGCCCCGTGCTACACGTCGACTACTTGCACGGAGATCGCGTTATGGTTCGTCGGTTAGCCCTCGCGCTCAGTCTCGGCCTGGCGGCCGTGACGGCGTTTGGACCTGTCGGGGCAGCCGCCCGTTCCCTGGACGAGATCCTGAAATCGGGCACGCTGAAGGTCGGCGTGAACCCGACGCTTCCGCCGCTCGGGAAGTTCGACGACAAGAACGAGATCACCGGCTTCGACGTCGATTTCGCCAACGAGGTCGGCAAGATGCTCGGCGTGAAGGTCGAGATTGTCCAGACCGGCTCCCCGGACCGCATTCCCTTCGTCGCTTCCGGCAAGATCGACGTCGTGATGGGCGCGATGACCCGCAATCCGGAACGTGCGAAGGTGATCGACTTCACGGTCCCGGTGCACACGGAAGTGTTCGGCGTGCTGACGACCGAGGGCAAGCCCTACAAGGACTGGAAGGAGCTCAACAATCCGGGCGTGACCCTGATCCAGGTCCGCGGCACCACCCCGGTGAAGTTCATCGAGGACAACCTGAAGCAGGCCAAGGTCACACTGCTCGACAACTATCCCGACGCGGTGCGGGCGCTGGCCCAGGGCCGCGGCGACGCGATGGTCGACGTGATCGACTTCGTGGGCGAGCAGATGAACCTGCACAAGAACGTCAAGTGGCGCATCGTCGATACGCCGGTCGACGTCTATTACTGCTCGATGGGCCTGGCCAAGAACGCGACCGGCCTCAAGGACTGGCTCAACGTCGCCATCTTCGAAATGCACCGCCGCGGCCGTACGGACGCGCTGTGGGAGAAGTGGTTCGGCATGAAGATGATCAACCCGACCGGCTTCACGCCCTACTTCTGACGCCGCTTCCTCGACCGCGCGAGGTGGTGCCCACGCCACCTCGCGCATCGCAGCAGCCAGGCTGCTCCTGACCAGAACACAATCCGATCGCGATGGCCTTTCTCGAAATCCGGAACCTGTCGGCCTCCTACGGCGCCGTGCCGGTCCTCAACGACGTCTCGCTGTCGGTGGAGCGTGGCGCCATGCTGGGCCTCATAGGCCCCTCGGGCTCCGGGAAGTCCACGCTTCTGCGGTCCCTGGTCGGCCTGCTGCCGCCGAGTTCCGGGCAGGTCCTGGTCGCCGGCACGCCGATCGACTACCGGCGGCGCGAGGACCTCAAGGCGGTCCGGGACCGGTTCGCGATCGTCTTCCAGCAGTTCAACCTGTTCCAGAACATGTCGGCGATCGACAACGTGACGATCGCGCCCGTGAAGGTGAAGGGGCGTTCCAAGGAGGAGGCGCGGGCCGAGGGCGAGCGCCTGCTCGCGAAGGTGGGGCTCGGCCACAAGCTGAACGCCTATCCGGACGAACTCTCGGGCGGCCAGCAGCAGCGCGTCGCCATCGCCCGCGCGCTTGCCCTGAAGCCGGACGTGCTGCTCCTTGACGAGGTCACGGCCTCGCTCGATCCGGAACTCGTCAGCGAGGTCCTGGACACCATCCGGGCGCTCGCGGCCGACGGGATGACGATCCTCATCGTCTCGCACGAGATGAGCTTCATCCGCGGCGCCTCCAGCGAGGTCGCCTTCATGGCCGACGGCAAGGTCGTCGAGATCGGCGACCCGGCCTCGATCTTCGCGGCTCCCCGGGAGACGCGGACGCGCGACTTCGTCAACAAGATCCTCCACCACTAAGGTGGGACGGCAGCTTCCGCCCGCCTACCTCGCGGGGGCGGCGCTCATGGTGCTGTCCGTCACCCTGACGAGCTGCCTCGACACCATTCTCCGGAGTCTCTCGGCCCGGCACGACCCCATCTTCCTCGCCTGGGGCCGCCATGTGGTGCAGGCCGGTACCCTCGCGGCGATAGCGCCCTGGCTCGGACCCGCCCGGGTCTTTCGTACGACCCGGCTCTGGTTGCAGGTCGGGCGGGGGGTATGCCTTCTCGCCTCGACGGTCTTCATCATCCTGGCGCTACAGCGTCTCCCGATGGCCCAGAGCTATGCCATCGCATTCTCGACACCGCTCATAGCGACCGCGCTTGCGGCGCTGCTCCTGCGGGAGCGGGCCACGCCGCGCCAGCTCGCCTGCATCGGTGGCGGCTTCATCGGTGTGCTGGTGTCGCTCGACGTCACTGCGCCGACGGCGTCACTGGCCCTTCTGCTTCCCCTCGCGATGGCGGCTTTCAACGCCGGCTTCCAGGTGCTGACGCGCCTGGGCGGACGCGACCAGGACCCGTATTCCCTGATCTTCTACGGCGCGCTCTCGGCGGCCCTCGCGGCGACGCCTCTTCTGCCGTGGACGGCTGGGCCGATCGGGGCGGCCGATCTCGGCCTCCTGGCGGTCGGCGGCCTGTTCGGCACGGCAGGGCACCTTTGCCTGGTGCACGCCTTCCGCCTCGCGCCCACGGTGATCGTGTCGCCGATGGTGTACCTGCAGCTGATTGCCGTGAGCCTGCTCGGATACGGCCTCTTCGGCGAGGTGCCGAGCCTGCCGACGGTGCTCGGTGGGATCGTCGTGGCGATCTCCGGGATCGCTCTGCTGCGCTCGCCTATGAGGTGACGCTGGCGACCGCGAAACGGGTCAACGAACGCAGATGGGCCTGCACGGCGCGCCTGGCGCGGCGCGCGTCCCCCGATTCGAGCGCGGCGAGGATCTCCAGATGCTCCGCCGAGTCGGGCTCGAGCCTGTCCGACAGCCGCGCGATCTCGAAGAGACGGGTCGTGACCCGAAGGGAGGCGATCATCTGGGCCAGGACGGCATTTCCGCAGGCCTCGGCGTACAGCCTGTGGACCCTGTCGTCCGAGCGCCAGTGCGCATCCGTGTGATAGGTGGTCGCCGCCATCAGTTCGGCGATCTCCCGGCGCGCGGCCGCGATGCTGCCCGGCGGCACGCGGTCGATCGCCATCCCGGCGGCTTCCGCCTCCAGGATCTCGCGCACCTTGAGGCTCTGGAGGTACTCGGCGAGATCCACCGACCGGACCATGAAGGACCGGTTGGCGGCCTTCACGACCAAGCCTTCGCCCTCCAGCCGCTGCAGAGCCTCGCGCAGGGGCGTGCGGGAGAGGCCCAGCCCTTCGGCGAGCTTCGCTTCGACGATCGGAACCCCGCCCTTCAGGCGACGCGTCCTGATCAGCTCCGAGATGCTGTTGTAGGCAAGGTTCGAGAGATTGTAGCCCGGCTTCGCGGCGAGGCCGGGCTCCTGCACGGCGCGCTCGTCCGTCTCCTCCACGGCATCGCCTTTCCTGGCCGAATCCATGGCTCGCGCTCCCCGGATCAGGTGTCTGCGCCCGCGCCTGGTAGGGTCAAAAGACGACGAGGCGTGTCGACGAGCAGGGTTTCGATCTCGCCCTGTCCGAAGCCGCGCTCGCGCATGAGCGGAACGACGTTCTCCAGCAAATGACCATAGCCGTGCCCGCCCTGCGATTTCAGCCGCGCACGGGTACAGATGTCATGGGAGATCGCGACCCGATCGCCCAGCCCGGCATCGAACAGCCGGCGGATCGCCCGCAGCCGCATCCAGTCAGTCGGAAGATCCGCCACGCCGGCCCAGTACTTCGAGGTCTCGATCCCGAAGAAGTCGAATTCCACCACGCAGCCGCAGCGCGCAAGCGAGACGACCTCTCCGTCGTCGAAGAACGTGCGGTCCATATGGTCGATGATCGTGCGCGAGATGTCGCCCCCGGCCTCGCCCACGATGCGCAGGATCTCGAACGGCGCGGCAGGATGGCGGCCCGGATGGATCGTCAGCGCGGCGCCGGTCCTGGCCTGCGCCCGCGCGGCCGCCTCGAGGCAGCGGCGCTCGAAGGGCTCGAGGGGCCAGGAGCAACCGATCTCGCCGATCAGGCCGCAGCGGATCTCCGTCCCCCAGGCGCCCTCGGCAAGCTGGCGGAGGATGATCTCCTCCAACGCCTCGACAGGCAGGCCGAGCGTCTCCTCGTCCTGGAACTCCGCCGTGTAGAAGCCTGCGCCCAGCACCACGTGGACGCCGCTCCCGCGCGAGATCGTGGCGAGCCCTGCCGGATCGGGCACGATGCCGCCGGTCGTCACGTCCACGACCGTCCCGCCACCGGCTGCCGCAAAGTCCCTGGCCTCCTCAGTCGCCCGGCTGACATCCTGGAGGCGGTAGTTTCCGCGGATCCCGCCCGGCCGATAGGTGGCGGCGAATGCGTTCGCGAGCGTAATCTCGGTGTCGGGTTCCGCGCTCTGGCGCTCGGCGAGCGGGCGCAGGTCGCAGAGGAGATGCTCGTGCATCAGTGTCGATCCGAGTGCCGCTGGCTCGACCGGGCCGAGCACCGTCATGACGTGACCGCTAGCAGCCAAGCAAAAACCCTCGTCGCACTCGCATTGCATACACACTGTATGCGAAAGTTTCGGCTCCGTCGATGGATGCCGCCGTTGCGGTCGGGGCGTAACCAGTTCAACGAATGCTAGAACGTAACGGTGATGGGGCGCCGGGCATCATCAAGGTGCTCAGGGCGACGGCCCGGAATTGAGCTTGAGCCCCGGCCGGCCTGAGCCGGCTGGGCAGGAGTGGGGAGGGAGCGAGATGGTCTACGAGGAACGCGATTATCGCATCAAGGCGGGCAAGCTCGCCCAGTTCGTCAAGATCTACGGCGAGTACGGCCTGCCGCTGCAGAAGAAGCATCTTGGGACCTTCGTCGCCTATTTCACGACCGAGATCGGCGAGTTGAACCATGTCGTCGCGCTCTGGGGCTACGAGAGCCTCGGCGACCGCGAGACACGCCGGAAGACCATGCTCGCCGATCCCGAGTGGCAAACCTATCTCGACCGGGTGACGGACCTGATCGACATTCAGACCACCCGAATCCTGAACCCGGTATCCTATTCACCGCTTCAGTGAGCGTGCGCCGCGGGTCGTGAGGTGCTGACGGGACGGGGAGGGGGCATGTACGGTCTGGAAGGGCGTCGAGCGATCGTAACCGGCGCCGCCTACGGCATCGGCAGGGGGATCGCGTCGCGTCTCGTCGCCGAGGGCTGCGATGTCGGGCTGTTCGATCTCGATCTGGCCGCTGCCGAGCGCGTCGCAGCCGAACTGTCGACCTCCGGCCGGCGGATCGTGGTTGCGGCAGGTGACGTCTCGTCCAAGGCGGAGGTCGAGGCGGGAATGGGCAAGCTGCTCGCCGGGCTCGGCGGCGGGGCCGACATCCTGGTCAACAACGCTGGTATTTGCCGGATCGGCAGGCTCCTCGAGATGCCGGAGAGCGACTGGCGCGCGACCTTCGGCACCAATGTCGATGGGCTCTTCTATGCGACCCGCGCCGTCGTGCCCGGGATGGTGGAGCGGCGGTCCGGCGTCGTCGTCAATCTCGCCTCATGGATGGGCAAATCCGGAGTGGAGGCCTATGGCGCCTATTGCGCCTCGAAATTCGCCGTCGTCGCCCTGACGCAGAGCCTCGCGCTCGAGCTTGGCGAGCACGGCGTGCGGGTGAACGCGGTCGCGCCGGGGCTCGTGGTTCAGACGAAAATGCGGGACGAATCCGAGGAGAAGCGGCGGCGCGAGGGGCTGCCGCTCGCGGAGGAGCGCGCCAAGGCCATTCCTTTGCGGCGCGCCGCCATTCCCGACGATATCGCGAAGGCCGTGGCCTTCCTCGCCTCCGACCAGGCGGCGTACATCACCGGTGAGACCTTGAACGTGACCGGTGGGATCTGGAACGACTGACCCGAAGAAGGAAAAGAGAGTGCCGAGGTTCAAGGATTTCCAGCCGAAGGGCGTCATTCCGGCGACCCTGCTCGCGCTGAACGACGACATGAGCATCGACGAGGCGTCGACGCGCAAGCACCTCCGCGATTGCGCGCTGGTCGAGGGGGTCTCGGCCGTGACCGTGAACGGCCATGCCTCCGAGGTCCATGCCTGCTCGTTCGACGAGCAGCAGCGCATCCTGGCGGCCTCCCTCGCGGAGGTTGGCGACCGGGTGCCGCTGATCAACGGCATCTACGCGGATGGCAGCCTGGAGGCGGCTCGCATCGCCGCCATGGCGGCCCGCGAAGGCGCCTCCTGCCTCCTGGTCTTTCCGCCGAACAGCATGTCCATGGGCGGGCAGCTGCGGCCCGAGATGGCGATCGAGCATTTCCGCCGGATCGCGGACGCCACAGACCTGCCGATCATCTGCTTCCAGTACCCGATGGCGGGCGGGCTCGGTTACACGTTCGACACGCTGCTGAAGCTCTTCGAGGCCGTCCCGACCATCCGGGCCATCAAGGACTGGTCGAACGACGCGATGCTGCACGAGAAGCACATCCGCACCTTCCAGAACCTGCCGAAGCCCGTGACGGTGCTGACGACGCATTCGTCCTGGCTGATGGCCTCCCTGACCATGGGGGCGGACGGGCTGCTGTCGGGCGCCGGCAGCGTGATCGCGGACCTGCAGGTTGCGCTTTTCCGGGCCGTGAAGGCCGGCGACCTAACCCAGGCTCAGGCAATCAACGACCGCATCTACCCGCTGGCCCAGGCCTTCTACGCGCCGCCCTTTCTCGACATGCACAACCGCATGAAGGAGGCACTCCTCCTGCTCGGGCGGCTGGACAAGGCTGTCGTGCGGCCGCCCTTGCTGAAGCTCCCGGAGGCCGAGATCGCGCGTATCGGCGCGGCCCTTCAGGCGGCTGGCGTGACGCGCGAGGGCGGCGGGCTGCGCCTCGCCGCCTGAGGTTGCCGGCGGCGCGCTTCCTAGCGCGCCGTCCAGCCGCCATCGGCGACGAGCACCGTTCCGGTGCAGAACGACGAATCGTCGGTGGCGAGGTACAGGATCGCCTTCGCGATCTCGATCGGCTGGCCGAGCCGCTCCATGGCCTGCCGCATCTCGAGGCCGCGGCGCAGCTCCGCGCCATCCGGCCCGGCGAGGATCTGGGCGAAGTAGGGCGACTCGATCGTGCCCGGGGCGACGGCATTCACTCGGATCTTCGCGCCGACATGGTCGATCGCCATGGCGCGCGTCAGCGCCACGACAGCACCCTTCGAGGCGACATAGGCCGCCCGATCGAGGATGCCGACATTCGCGACGGCGGACGCCGTGTTCACGATCACGCCCCCGCCCTGCTTCTCCATGACGGGGATCGCGTATTTGCAGCCGAAGAAGACGCCCTTCACGTTCACGGCGAAGAGCGCGTCCCAGTCCGCCTCGGTCGTGTTCACGACGGTCCCGGCAAAGCCGTAACCCGCGTTGTTGACCAGGACGTCGAGCCGCCCGTGCCGCTCGGCAACGGACTTGATGAGGGTCTCGACCTCGGCCTCTCTGGCGACATCGACCGCCACCGCCTCGGCGCGGGCGCCGGTCGCGGCGAGCTCGTCCCTTACGCGCTCGGCTGCCTCGCGATTGCGATCCGCGACCACCACGATCGCGCCTTCGCCGGCGAAAAGCCTCGCTGCCTCATGGCCGATCCCGGACCCCGCGCCCGTGATGATGGCGACCTTGTCCTTGAGCTTCATGTGCGTCTCGCGTGTCTGAGGATGCCGTGTCGGTTACAGGAACTGGACCGTCGAGAAGTGCTGCTCGATTGCGGAGAGCAGGGAGCGGCTGACGATCCAGGACGTCTTGGGGTTGTCGGGCGAGGGGCGGTTGGCGACCGCGAGGTCGAGCGTTCCGAGCTCGCTGGTGACGCTGATCCCGTGCGTGTTCCCGCGGGCCTGGGGATCGACCACGACGGATACCTCCGTCGCCTCGAAGCCGGTCCCGGCCAGGGCCAGCGTCGCCGCCACATTCAGATTGGCGGGATAGCGCGCCGCGGCCTCCCGTGCGTTGCCGTTCAGCAGCGTGATCGTCTCGGGCGGCTGGTCCGGATGGCCGAGCCGCCGCAACTCGTCGGCCCAGGCGGCAGGCGGCTTTCGCGACTCGTAGCGGACGCGCAGCTCGCCGGCACCGCGCGCGGCCCGCACGTAGTCGAGCCCCGCGAGCGCGCCGGACGGCAGGTAAAGGCGCGTCCCTGCCGCCTCCGCGGCCGCCAGAAGCGCTGCCCGCAAGCTGTCGTCGTGCAATGCGCCGACGGAAGACAGCAGCAGCGGAACGCCGAGCGCGAGGGCCGCTGGTCCCCATTCGCGCACCGCCTCCGCGCCGGCCGCCTCGACGACGATTTCGGGCCTAAACGACGCCAGGGCGGCGCGATCATGAATAGCCGCACAGCCGGGCTCGACCCGGCCCGCGCTCGGCGAGCCCGGCCTCAGCACCACGGCAAGCTCATAACCGCCTCGCGCGGCCAGCGCTGCGGCAAGCTCGCGGCCGATGGCGCCGTACCCGATGATGGCCACGCTGCGCATCAGGATGCCCTCTGCGCGAAGGCCACGAGGTCGAGCAGGAACTGCTCCGTACGGGTCACGGGAAAGAAGTGGCCCCCGTCCGGATACATGACCACCTGCGGGTCGCCGGGCAGAGCCGCCGCGAGCTCTTCCTGCAGGAATGCCGGCACGATGACATCGTCGCGCGCCCCCAGGACGAGCGTCGGGCAGGGGATGGACGAGATCCAGGCGGAGCCGTCGAAGGAGACCAGGGCATCAATGCGCTCGCGCACGACACGACGGGCATCCTCGGAAACGGGCGGCTTGGCCAGGGCTGCCTCGTAGGTGCCCCAATGGGCCTCGAGCCATGCCGGCGCATAGCCCAGCACCGCCCCCGTCGCGGCATAGATCGCGGGGTCGAGGTCGAGGATGCGGCGGCGGGCGCCGAAAAGCGCCTCCATGTAGTGGGAGGGCTTCAGCCAGGTTGCGCTGAGGGCCAGCCCGCGCAGGCGGTCCGGCGCGATGCGCGCGAGCGCCTGGCCGATCGCCCCGCCCGTCGAGTGGCCGACGAACACGGCCTTCTCGATCCCCATCGCGTCCATGACCTGGAGGCAGTCGAGGGCGAGCTGGTCGATGCTGCAGGCCGCCGAGCCGCGGCTGCTCGCCCCGATGCCGCGCTGGTCAAAGCGCGTCACGCGAAAGTTGGCGGAAAGCCCGGGTACGACCGGTGACCAGAAGCCGGCCGTTCCGCCCAGCCCCGAGACCAGGAGGATGTCAGGACCGGCGCCCTCCGTGGTTGCGACGAGCCGGGCTCCATCGGGCGTGTCGAGGTGAGGCATCAGCGTCTCTCCGATCGGGCTACCAGGCCGTCATGCCGCCATCGACCGTGTACATCGCACCGGTCACGAAGGAGGCCTCGTCGGAAGCAAGCCAGAGCATCACGTTGGCGATCTCGGCAGGCTCGGCCATGCGGTTCATCGGCGAGCGCGCGCCAAGAGCCGCCACGAACCCCTCGGGATCGTTGTGGGAGGCGATCATGCGGTCGAAATAGGTGGATCGCGTCACGCCGGGGGCAACGCAGTTGACGCGAATGTTGTCTGCCGCGTGATCGAGCGCCATCGCCCGCGTGAGCGCCGCGACGCCGCCCTTCGACGCCACATAGGCGGCGCGATCAGCGATCCCGACCGCCGCGACGTTGGACGCCGTGTTCACGATCGCACCGCCGCCCTGGGCGACCATGACGGGAACGACGTATTTCGAGCAGAGGTAGACGCCCTTGAGGTTCACGGCCATCAAGGCGTCCCAGTCCTCCTCCTCGGTGGAGACGACCGAGCCCCGGATGCCGTAGCCGGCATTGTTCACCAGGATGTCGATCCGGCCGAAGCGGGAGACGGCCAGTTCCGCCATCGCCTTCACGTCGGACGTCTTGGACACGTCACCCACGAACGGAACAGCGGCGACGCCGAGCGAGGACGCCACGCTCCCCGCCAGCGCTCCGTCGCGATCCGCCACGAGCACCCTCGCGCCTTCCCGGACGAAGATCCTCGCCGCGGCTTCGCCCATCCCGGCGCCAGCACCGGTGATTATGGCGACCTTCCCTTCCAGACGCATGGCAGCTCCAAACTGAATACAATATCCGTACTCCCGGCCCTGCGGCTGCTTCAAGCCCCTCTCTGCTGCACATCTGAGCAACGGGTGCGCGCAGATTGCGCTTGCGGCAGAACGGCACTGTTGAATATCGTATTCAATCATGCCCATCGGTCGACAATCACTCACGGACCAGATCGTCGGCGAGCTTCGCCGGCGGATCGTGTCCGGCGAGCTCCCCGAGGCCACGCCTCTCCGGCAGGAGAAGCTCGCGGCCGAGCTTGGCGTTTCCCGCGTGCCCCTGCGGGAGGCGATCCGGCAGCTCGAGGCGGAGGGGCTCGTCAAGTCCGAGGTGCACAAGGGCACGGTCGTCTCGTCGCTCTCCTTGGCCGAGATCGAGGAGCTGTTCGAGATCCGTCTCCAGCTCGAGCCGTGGCTGTTCGGCCTCGCCATGCCGCTGATGTCGGAAAGCCATTTCCGGGCGGCGGAGGACCTCATCGCCGAAGCCAGCGCGACGGAGACGGTCGATTCCTGGGGGGAACTGAACTGGCGCTTCCACCACGCCCTGTATGAGGCGTGCGAGCGGCGGATCGCCCTCAAGGTCCTGAAGACGGTCCACGACAACGCGAACCGCTACATCAACCTCCAGCTGGCCGTGGCGGCCGATGTCGAGAACGAGCTCCTGGATCACCGGCAACTCGTCGCTTTCGCGCGGCTGCGCGACGTGAACGGGGGCGTTGGGCTTCTTCGGGACCACATCGGACGCGTCGCGCAGAACCTCACGCGATCGATCGGGCGCGAACGGCAAGTGGCGGACGTGGCATGAGGGGGCCTTCCTTCCTGACGGGCTTCCTGCGCGCGATCGGCTGGATGAATGTCGGGCTGCGCCACCTCGCCGGCGCGACCCTCGGTGTCATGGTGCTGATCGTCGGCCTTCAGATCGCGGTCCGCTTCGCCCTGCCGCCTCTCGGCGTGATGGTCTCGGTGCCCTGGTCGGAGGAGCTCGCCCGCTACCTCATGATCTGGTGCATCTTCCTGGGGGCTGCGGTCGCGGCACGTTCCGGCGCCCTGATCGCGGTGGATTCCCTGCCCGATGCGCTTCCCGAGCGCTGGGGCGATCTCCTCCGCCTGGCCGCGCTCGTGATCACGATCGCCTTCTTCGGCCTGATGATCTGGCTCGGCTGGCGATGGGTCGAGTTCGGCGAGACCGAGACCTCCACGGTCATGAACATGCCGATGGCCTGGGTCTACTTTGCGCTGCCGGCAGGATCGGTCGTCGCCATCCTGAACATCCTCGCCTTCATCGTCGAGCACCGGATCACGTCCAGGACGCCCCTGGTGGTGGCGCCTGAAGACAACCCCGAAGCCTCGCTGGTCTGATTCCGGAGTAAGATCGTGGCGATCCTGTTCGGATGGATGACCATCCTCCTCGCGATCTCGGTGCCGATCTTCGCCGTCATGGGGATCTCGTCGGTGATCGCCCTGCGGGCCAAGGGGATCGACCTGATCAGCGTTCCCCAAAACGTGTTCGAGGCGCTGGATTCCTTCGCGCTGCTCGCGGTGCCGTTCTACGTGCTCGCCGGCAACATCATGAAGGTGGGCGGCATCTCCGACCGCCTGATCCGGCTCGCAACCGCTTTGCTCGGCTGGATGCGCGGAGGCGTCGGCAGCGCCGCGATCCTGACCTGCATGTTCTTCTCGACCATCTCGGGCTCGTCCTCGGCGACCACCGCGGCGGTCGGCTCGACGATGGTCCCGGCCATGGCGCGGAAGGGCTATCCGAAGAACTTCGCGGCCGCGACCGTCGCGGTCGGCGGGGAACTCGGGGCCATCATCCCACCCTCCCTGCCGATGGTGATCTACGGCCTCGTTGCCAATGTCTCGATCGGTGGCCTGTTCATCGCCGGCATCGTGCCGGGGATCCTGATCGGGGTCAGCCTCATCGCGACCGTCTGCGTGATGGCGAAGGTGCAGAACTTCGACCAGACGCAGCGGGTGCCTCTCGGCGAATGGGCCCGGAATGTCGTCGCGGTCAGCCGCGAGGCGATCATCGCCCTGATGATGCCCGTCATCATCCTCGGCGGGATCTATTCCGGCGCCTTCACGGCGACCGAAGCCTCCGTCGTGGCGGTCATCTACGGCTTTGTGGTCGGCCGGTTCGTCTACAAGGAGATCTCCTTCGCCGACATGGTCCGGATCCTGAACGATTCGGCCGTGATGACCGGCATGGTGATGCTGATCGTCGCCTTCGCGGCTCTGTTCGGCTACGCGATGACGATCAACCAGATCCCGCAATATTTCGCGGAACTGATCGGCAAGGTCGCAAGCGGGCCGATCGGCTTCCTGATCCTCGTGAACATCCTCCTCTTCGTCGTCGGCACCTTCATGGAAGCCTTGGCGACGATCCTCATCCTGGCGCCGATCCTCGGCCCAATTGCGATCGCCTACGGGATCGATCCGGTCCATTTCGGCATCATCTTCATCGTCAACGTGGCGACCGGGATGATCACGCCACCGGTCGCCGTGAACCTCAACATCGCGAGCCAGGTCTCCGGTGTCCCCATGGACGCCATGATGAAGCCGGTCCTGGTCTTCCTCGCCGTCCTGACGATCGACGTCCTGATCATCAGCTACGTCCCGGCGATCTCGCTCGCCCTGCTCTGGTAGGCGCGCGCCCGTTCACCAGCCGCCGCACGCAAGTCCGGCATCGATCCCCGCGGGAATGGTCCCGCCCATAAGGAGCTTGAGATGAGGTGGTCCCTAAGTTCGACCCTCGCGGGAGCAGCATTGCTCTGCGCGGCCCACGCCGCGTCTGCCCAGACGGTCGAGCTCAATATCGGCCACGTCCTGACGACGACGAGCCACTACCACGCGGCAGCGGCCAAGCTCGCCGAAGTCGCGGCCGCGAAGTCGAACGGCCAGATCAAGATCAACGTCTTTCCGGCGGCGCAGCTCGGCGGCGAGGTGAAGCAGATCCAGTCCGCCCGCACGGGCACGCAGGACATCGTGGTCACGGGCGAGGCGCCGGTCGAGAACACGGTCAAGGAATACACCGTCTTCTCGTTCCCTTACCTCTTCAACAGCGTCGACCAGGCGAATGGCGTGCTGCAGGGGCCGGTCGGCCGCGAGATGCTCGACCTCTTGCCGAAGTACAACCTCGTCGGTCTTGGCTTCATCTCGGCGCTCGAGCGCAACATCTTCACCAACGGCAAGGTCATCAAGTCGGCCGCCGACATGAAGGGCCTGAAGATCCGCGTCATCCAGGGCCCGGGCTACGTGAAGGCCTACGAGGCGCTCGGCGCCCAGCCGACCCCGATGGCCTATACGGAGCTCTACATGGCGCTCCAGAACGGGGCCGTGGATGCCGCCGAGAACTCCCCGGACGTCTTCCTGCAGGACCGCTTCGTCGAGGTCTCCAAGACCTACGTGATGGCCAAGATCATGTACATGCCGGCCCTGATCATCATGTCGAAGTCGAAGTTCGACGCGCTCTCGCCCGAGCACAAGAAGATCATGCAGGAAGCCGCCGCGGAGGCCGTCGCGTTCGCGAATGCGCACTATAAGAAGGACTACGCCTCGAGCCTCGAGACGATGAAGAAGAGCAAGATCGAGATCATCGAGCCCGACCTCGAGAGCTTCCGCGTGACCGCCCCCGCCGTGCACGGGGCACTGCTGAAGGAATTCCCGATGGCGAAGCCGTGGCTCGAGAAGATCAAGGCCGCGGTCGGGCAGTAAGCCCGGTCACCGCCTTGGCCCGATTGTACAGGAGCATCGACACATGAGCGTGCTGGACCACGCGAGGCAGGACATCGAGGTGTGGCGGGATGGGGTCAACACGCGCATGCGCGTGTCGGCTCTCACCAACTCGCACCAGCTCCTGATCTTCGAGCAGTTCTGCGACCCGGGGCACGGCGCCCCGATGCACATCCACGCAGTGGAGGAGGTGCTCGAAGTGATGGAGGGGATCGCCGAGATCTACCTCGGCGACACGGCCCATGTCGTGACGCCCGACCAGTCGGTCATCGTCCCGGCCGGCGCGCGCCACGGCTTCAAGAACATCGGGGACGGCATCCTGAAGGTTCGCGCCACGATGGCGGCCTCGATCTTCGAGGCGAGCTACGATTCCCGTAGCGAGCTATCCCGCCGCTACAGCCCGGCCTGAACGGCGGCTGTCGGGAATCTTCCCTATTCCACGGGACGCGCTCCTATCGGTGCGCGTCCCTGATTGGTTGGGTCGGCCGATGCAGAGCCCTGCATCAGGCGCAGAACGCAGGCCATCCTACGGCCGCATTGGTGCTCATCCTCGCGCATCCTTTCGACGCCCTCTCGAGCGTCCGCGTGCGGGGACCAGGCCATGCTCATGGAGATTGTACGACCGGCGACGGTCGGGGCCGCCCGGGAGAATGTCGCGGCTCGCTGCCGAGACGTGCGGGCCGCGACCGAGCATCTTGCCGCCAGGCTCTCGGCGGAGGACCAGACCGTCCAGTCGATGCCGGATGCGAGCCCGACCAAGTGGCACCGCGCCCATACGAGCTGGTTCTTCGAACAGTTCCTGCTGCGCCCCAGGTTGCCCGGCTATCGGCCCTTCGACGAACGCTTCGCCTTCCTGTTCAACTCCTACTATGTCGCGGCTGGCCCGCGGCACGCCCGCTTCCAGCGCGGCCTCATCACGAGGCCGAGCACCGAGGACGTCCGGCGCTACCGGGCACACGTCGACGCGGGGCTGGAAAAGCTCCTCGCCGGCGCGGCTGCTGACCCGGAAGTCGAGGAAATCCTCGAGATCGGACTCAACCACGAGCAGCAGCACCAGGAATTGATCCTGGCGGACATCCTGCACGCCTTTGCGCAGAACCCGCTGCTCCCGGCCTATGATCCCGACTGGGTGCCGCCGCGCCCCTCGGCGAAGGGCGGCGAGGTCGCGTTGCCCCGCGGCATCTATCCGATCGGGCACGAGGGCGAAGGCTTCTTCTTCGACAACGAGGGGCCGGCGCACGAGGTTCTCATCCATGACGTGAAGCTGTCGCGCCGGCTCGTGACGAATCGCGATTGGCTCGCCTTCATGGAGGACGACGCCTATGGGCGGCCGGAGCTGTGGCTTTCGGACGGGTGGGCAACCGCCCAGGCGCAGTCGTGGCAGGCGCCCGGGTATTGGCAGAACGAGGGTGGCGCCTGGCGCCAGATGACGCTGGGCGGCCTGCGCCCGATCGATCCCGACGCGCCGGTGAGCCACGTGAGCTTCTACGAGGCCGATGCCTTCGCGCGCTGGTCCGGCAAGGTCCTGCCGAGCGAGTTCGAATGGGAAGCCGCTGCGCGGGAAGGCGAGCTGGAGGATGCCTTCGGGATCGTCTGGCAATGGACGCGAAGCCCCTATGTCGCCTATCCGGGGTACAGGCCGGTCGAGGGAGCCCTCGGCGAGTACAACGGCAAGTTCATGTCGAACCAGATGGTGCTGCGGGGCTCCTCCCTGGCGACGCCCGCCGGTCATAGTCGCATCACGTACCGGAACTTCTTCCAGCCGGGCCAGCGTTGGCAGTTCACGGGCCTGCGGCTCGCGGATGATGGCGCATAGCGGCAGGGCGAGGGTGACAGCGGGGTCCAGGCTCAAACCTCCCTCACGGAGCAGCGCTGGCGCGAACCCGGCGTTCTTGGCCGACGTGCTGTACGGCCTCGGGCGGCAGCCCAAGACGCTGCCGGCCAAGTACTTCTACGACCTCGAGGGCTCGCGCCTCTTCGAGGAGATCACGAGGCTGCCGGAATATTACCCGACCCGCACGGAGCTCGGGATCCTGGACGCCTCCGGCCCCGAGATCGGCTCGCTCTGTCCTCCGGGCGCCGCGCTCGTGGAATTCGGCAGCGGGTCGACCGCGAAGTTTCGCCGCCTGCTGCCGCACCTTCCGCGGCTTTCGGCCTACGTCCCCGTGGACGTCTCGGCCGACTTCCTCGGCGCGGAAGCGGAGCGGCTTCGGGCGGATTACCCGGATCTGCGTGTGCTGCCGGTGGAAGCCGATTTCTCAAGGCCCTTCCGGCTGCCGGCAGGAATTGGCGAGAGGCCGCTTGTCGGCTTCTTTCCGGGCTCGACGATCGGGAATTTCGAGCCGGAGGATGCCGGATTGCTCCTCGCCCGTTTCCGGGACCTCCTTGGCCCCGATGCCGTGCTCATCGTCGGGGTCGATCTGGTGAAGGACGTCGGGGTGCTCGAGGCCGCCTACGACGACGCCCAGGGCGTGACCGCGCAGTTCAACCTCAACATGCTCCGAAGGATCAATCGCGAGCTCGGCGCCGATTTCGACCTGGACGGCTTCTCGCATCGGGCCGTCTACAACGCCCCGCTGAGCCGGATCGAAATGCATCTCGTGAGCCGTCGCGCCCAAACCGCGCAGGTTCGCGGGCACCCGATCCATTTCGCCGCCGGCGAGAGCATCCACACCGAGAGCAGCTACAAGTACACGACCGATAGGTTCGAGGAACTGGCAGATCACGCCGGCTGGCCGAGGGCCAGGATGTTCACGGATCCACGGCGGCTCTTCGCGGTCTTCGCGCTCCAGCCGCGCTAGCTGTCCACCCCGCGACGGAGTGGAGGCCGGTCGGGCGCACATGCCTTGGCGCCGCTGGCTGGCGACGCGTGGCGTGCGGCCGCATGGCGGCAACTGGCTGAGTGGCGCGACGCCCGTCAGACGGCGTCGCCGCGCATGCCTTCAGGCTATCCGGGTGATTATCATTTGATATAGAGGTCGGCACGAAACGATACGCCCACCTCCCTCCTCAAGCTCTCCCACCTGGAAAGATGATGATCTCCACCCGATCGGTCGCGGCGGCCTTTTCCGCTGCCTTCGCGATGCTTGCTGCCGCCGGCGCCTCTGCCGGACCGACCGTGGACAAGATCAAGGCCCGCGGCGAAGTCGTCTGCGGGGTCAGCCAGGGCTCGGCCGGACTGTCCCTTCCGGATTCAAATGGTCGCTGGGCCGGACTCGATGTCGATTACTGCAAGGCGCTCGCGGCGGCCGTGATCGGCGATGCCGGGAAGGTCCGCTACGTGCCGGTCAGCTCCGCCCAGCGCTTCGCCGTGCTGCAGAACGGCGAGATCGACGTCCTGTCGCGCAACACGACCTGGACGTCCACCCGGGACGCGTCGCTCAACCTCTCGTTCGTCGGCACGATCTTCTACGACGGCCAGGCCTTCATGGTTCCCAAGAAGCTCGGTGTGACGAGCGCACGCCAACTCGACGGGGCCACCGTCTGCGTGCAGCCGGGCACCGTGAACGAGCAGAACCTCGTCGACTACTTCTCGGCCAACAACCTCAAGTTCAAGTCGGTGGTGATCGAGAGCCTGCCTGAGCTCGAGTCGGCTTTCTATGCCGGGCGTTGCGACGTGTACCTCTCGGACGCCTCCACGCTGTCGGCGAGCCGCGCCGTCCGGGCCCCGAAGATCGACGATTTCGTCATCCTGCCGGAGCGCATCACGAAATCTCCCCTCTCGCCGGTCGTGCGCGCCGATGACCCGCAATGGTTCGCGATCGCGCGCTGGACGCTCAACCTCCTGATCGAGGCGGAGGAACTCGGCCTTACCAGCCAGAACGTCGAGGCGCAGAAGCAGTCGAAGAACCCGTCCATCCAGCGGCTGCTCGGCGTCTCGGCCGGGATCGGCAAGGCCTTCGGCCTCGACGAGGCCTGGGGCGCGCGGGTCATCGCCTCCGTCGGGAATTACGGCGAGATCTTCGACCGCAACCTCGGCCCCGCCACGAAGCTCGGGCTGGAGCGCGGCCAGAACGCGCTCTGGTCGAAGGGCGGCCTGCTCTACGCGCCACCCTTCCAATGATCTTCTCGGCCGTCCCGGCGCGACCGCGTGGGTTGGCGGTCGCATTCGGGGCGCTGGGAGCGGCGCTCGCCACCGCCTATGTGCTGACCGGCGGGCACGAGCTTGCGCTTCCCGCCCTGCGGCTCGACTTCCTCTGGCAGCAGGCCGGGTTCCAGATCGCGGAATCCCTGGTCCCGGTCGGGCCCGCGGATCCGGTCTGGCGGGTCCTGCTCGCCGGTGTGCTGAACACGCTGCTCGCGGCGTCGATCGCCGTGAGCCTCGCCCTGCCGATCGGGATCGCGCTGGCGCTCGGGCGCGAGGCGCCCGCCCGGCCGCTCGCCTGGTGCGCGACGGGGGTCGTCGAGGCCATCCGGAACACGCCGGTCCTCCTCCAGCTCTTTCTCTGGTACGCGATCGTCACCCAGGCGCTGCCGGGGCCCCGGGAAGCGCTGGAGATCCTGCCCGGCGTTCTCCTTTGCAATCGCGGCCTCTTTCTTCCCTGGTTCGCCGAGGGCGGGATCGACTGGCCCCGCTTGGGTGGATTCAACATCTCGGGCGGGCTGGCGCTCTCCCCGGAAATGACGGTCCTGGCGGGCGGCCTGGCGCTGTTCCACGGCTGCTATCTGGCGGAGATCTTCCGTGCGGGCATCAGGGCCGTTCCGGCCGGCCAGCACGACGCGGCGCGCGCGCTGTCGCTCGGGCGGGTGCTGGCTTTCCGGAGGGTCGTGCTGCCGCAGGCGCTCGGCTTCGCGCTGCCCTCCGTGGCGGTCCAGGTTCTCGCCCTCCTCAAGAACACCTCGCTCGCTGTCGCCATCGGCTTCCCGGATTTTGTCGGCACGCTCGCGACCGTGGTCAACCGGAACGGCCGCGCGCTCGAAGGGCTGGTCCTGACCGCGATCGTCTTTCTGGCGATCAACGCAGCCCTCGGGGCCGTTATCGACAGGCTCGCCCGCAGGCCCGGGGCCGCGCTGACCGTGGAGCCCGGCCGTGCCTCCGGCCGCCGCGCCATCTCCGTCGGGGAAATCGCCTTCGGGCTTGCGCTGCTCGCGCTCGCTGCCCCGCTGCTGTGGAACGCGCTCCGGTGGGGCGTGCTCGATGCCGTCTGGACGGGGCAGGCGAGCGCATGTGGGGCCGCGGCAGGAGCCTGCTGGGCAGTGGTGCCCGAGAAGGCGCGGCTCCTGCTCTTCGGCCTCTATCCATCCGGTGAGACTTGGCGGGCGGCCCTCGCGGCCGCGCTCGTGGTCGTGGCCGCGATCGCGGCGATGTCTGGGGGACAATGGCCGCTCCGCCGCGTGGTGGCTCTCGTCGTCGGGGGCGTTGCGATTCCGCTCTGGCTGCTGGGAGGCGGCGCCGGGCTCCGGGCTATCCCGAGCAGCCAGTGGGGCGGTCTCTCGCTAACGATCGCGCTCGCCGCCTCCGTTGTGGTCGCGGCATCGGCCGCCGCGATCCCCCTGGCGCTGGCGCGCATGTCCGGCTCCGCCTGGATTGCCCTGCCCGCGCGCGGCGCGATCGAGCTGTTCCGCAGCGTGCCGCTCGTTGCGCTCCTGCTCGCGGCGGATCTTCTGCTGCCGCAGCTCCTCCCCGCGGGCACCGAAGTGCCGAAGCTGCTGCGCGCCTTCGCGGCTGTCGCGCTGCTGGCGACCGTGAACCTCGCCGAGGTGCTGCGCGGGGCGTTGCGATCCGTTCCGCCCGGACAGCGGGAAGGTGCGAGGGCGCTCGGCCTCTCCCGGCAGGCAACCTTCCTCCTCGTCGTGCTGCCGCAGGCGCTGCGCATCGCGACGCCGGCGGCCGTGAACGTCTATGTCGGCGCCATCAAGGACACGTCGCTCGTGGTCATCGTCGGCATCTTCGACGTGACGGGCGCCGCCAAGGCCGCGATGGCCGATCCGAGCTGGATGCGCTACGCGCCGGAGCTCTACCTCCTGCTTGCCGCGACCTACTTCTCGATCTGCTTTCCGATCGCGCGCTTCGCTCGCGGGCTGGAACGTCAGGCGAGTTCGGCGAGCGCCCCGAGGAAGCGCTCGATGTCGGCCGCATCGTTGTAGAGGTGGGGCGACACGCGGATCGCGCCGTTGCGGGCCGCGACATGGATGCCCCGCTCGGCGAGACCGCCGACGACGGCGGCAGCGTCCATGCCCTCGCGCCGCAGGCCGATCAGGTGGGCGGCACGCCTGCCGGGCGGCGGCGCCGTGAAGCCGAGGTCGGCCGCGCCTTCGACGATTCGGGCGGCGAGGGGCTGCAGATGCGCCTCGATCTTGGCCGGGCCGAAGGCCTCGATGAGCCGCATCCCGGCGACCGCCATCGGCAGGGTGACGAAGTTGCTCCGCTCCCCCATGTCATAGCGACGAGACCCCTCCATGAACCGCAGCTCGCGCGCGTAATGGTTGGTGATCTGGTCGGCGCCTAGCCGAGAGAAGGTATGCTCCTCGAGCGGGATGCCCGCCTGGCGCTCGGGATCGGCGTACAGGAAGGCGAGGCCGTAGGGGCCGAGCAGCCACTTGTAGGTCGGGAAGACCAGGAAATCCGGCCGGACCTCGTGGACGGAGAAGGGCTGCGCTCCCACGGCTTGTGTGCCGTCGACAACGAGCGCGGCGCCCACCCGGTCGGCGGCCCTCCGGATCGCCGGGAGATCCACGAGCCCGCCATCGTTCCAGTGGAGCGGCGTGAGGGAGAGGACGGATACGCGTGGCCGGTTCTGGTCGGCGAGGCGCTCCAGGATCGCGGCCGTCCAGTCGTGGTCGGCCGGGCGGGCCAGCTCGTCATGGACGGCGCCGTTCTCCTCGGCTGCGCGCAGCCAGGCATAGACGGGGGAGGGGTGTTCCTCCGCCAGCGTGACCACGGCCGTCCCGGCCGGAAGCGGCAGGTTGCGGCAGGCGGTGGCAATTCCGTAGCTCGCCGATCCCACGATCGCGATGTCGCCCGGCTGCGCCCCGATCAGGCCCGCCGCAGCCGCGCGCGCCTCCTCGACGATATCGTAGAAGCTCGCGCGGGACAGCTTCCAGGGCTCGACCTTGCGGGCGACGCCCGCTTCGCCGGCCGCCCAGACCGGCACCGGGATCGGCGAGACGCCGGCGCTGTTCAGGTAGGTGACATCCTCCGGGATGGCGAAAAGCTTGCTGCGCCCGAAAGACGGCGTTCCGAGTTGACCCACGATCTCTTCCTTCACGGAGCCGGGTTGCGCAACGCGTCCCTACGCGCCCGCCCCGCCCGCGGCTTCGCCCGCTGGCTTACCCAGTCCGCGCTCGCCGGGCCAGGGCTCCCGGGCCGAGCGGAGCCGGGCGGGACCCGCCGGATGACGCAGGCACGCCTGTTGCCTCGGCGGGTTCGTTGCCCAGGCGGGTCTTGCTGATGAGCAGCCGAGGCGGGGAGCGCGGACAGCTTCTGCTCAGGGCTTCGCGGCGGCGGGGAGTTCCCAGGCCCTCTTGATGTTCGTGAGCGTCTTGGCGCCGAGCTTCAGGGGCGGGACGGAGCCGCTGCCGTCCGCCGGGAGGGTTTTTCCGTTCACGGTTCCACCCACAGCGATCACGAGCTTTCCGATGAACACGTCGTCCTGGCTATGGGCGGAGTTCGTCAGGCCGATGCAATGGATCAACTCATGCACCAGGATGTGGAGCCGCACGGGGGCGCCGACGTCGACTCCGTTGATCTGAGGGGTGGCCGGTACGCGCAGCTTCAGCGAACCGAGGCGTTCCCGATCACCGGAGCCGACCAGTGACAGCACGGCGCTGCCGTGCAGCCCGGTCCCTGTCATGGTCTCGGCCGTGATCTGGCTGCCCGCCTCGGTATCGGATTTCCGGAAGACGAGAGCCACGCTCTTGTCCTTCAGGAGCTGGTTGATCGCTGCGATCGCCCGGTCGAGGTCCGTACCCCATACGCTTCCGCCGAAACCCGGGCCGGGAAAGACCTTCAACTCGCCGCCTCGACGGATCCGGTCGGGCCAGGGGATGATCTCCGGCTCTGCTGCGGTCTTCACGTCGCCCATGGGCCGGCCTCGCGAAGGTGAGGGCATCATTCTAGGACGGGCTCCATCCGTCTCAAACCGCGCAAACTGAGTAGCGGCTCGATCCCCGGCACTGTCCCGGCGAGCAGGCTGCCCTCGGGACGTCTCTCGCCCGTGTTGAGACTTTGCGAGCGATCGCGGTTTTTTCCGCCGGCGTAGCGGCCTGTTGGGGCGGCCGGTTGCATTGAGCCCCGCCGGCAACCAAGAGTAAGTGCCCTAGCCAGAGTACAAGAATTGGAAAAATTCCAATCAGGCTTGAATTAGAACGAATACAAACTTCAATGTCCCTTCTTTGGAACTGTTGTATCTAGAAATCCACGTTGATTGCTTGCAGAATCTCTTTCCTCTGCTACAGCCCAAATCCCGGCCTTTCTTGCTGCCCGTTCGCTAATTCTCTGCGTGACGGGCGCACCTGGCCATCTCGGACTGTTCCAGGGATTCAGAGGTATGCACCGCGTTCACGGCAGGGTAGGGCCGCATCTGGAGGGCTGTGGACCCGGCCGATCGAAGGTGAAACCCGAGGCCCGCATCTCCCGTCTGGGGCAGGCCCTGGGAACTGCCGGCTTTGCGACCGGCAGCGTCCTTGCGGGCGCTCTCCTGATTTCTCCGGCTGCTGCCCATATCGGGGATCGTCCGGCCGTTTCGGCGGCGGCGCTGCTGGGACCGGGTGCCCTCCAGTCCGAAAGTGCCGCTCCGCTGCGCGACGAGGCACTCCGCCTCCAGCAGCGTGCAGGCGCCCGCAAGCTGCGATTCGCGCAGGCCGCAGGAGCGACAACGGGCGTCGCGTCGGATGCCCAGGCGCTTCCGAGCATCGAGGTCTCGAGCGAGGGCGCGCGTCGCCCCGGCGACCTGCCCGCGCCCTATGCCGGCGGGCAGGTGGCGACCGGGGGCTCGCTGGGCATCCTCGGGACGCAGAACACGCTCAACACGCCGTTCAGCACCGTGAACTTCACGCAGAAGCTGATCGAGGACCAGCAGGCGCGCACCGCCGCCGACACGCTGATCAACGATTCGTCAGTGCGCATGACGACGGGCAGCAACGGCTTCGACGACACGTTCCAGATCCGCGGCTTCCAGGTTGGTTCCGGTGACGTGGGCTTCAACGGCCTCTACGGGCTGATCTCGTCGAACCGCGTGGCCACGCCGTATGTCGAACGGATCGAACTCCTCAAGGGACCAGCCGCCTTCATCAACGGCATCCCTCCGGGCGGCAGCATCGGCGGCAGCATCAACATCGTCACGAAGCGGGCGCTCGACGTTCCCCTCATGCGCGTGACGCCGTTCTTCATCAGCGCCGGCAGCTACGGCGTCCATGTCGACGCCAGCATGCGGGCCGGCGACAACAAGGAATGGGGCATCCGGTTCAACGGCGTCGGCCGCAACGGGGAGGCCTCGATCAAGGACGGAAACTGGCAGACTGGGCTCGGCGCCCTGTCGCTCGATTATCGCGGCGAGCGGCTGCGCTGGGCGCTCGATGCCATCTCCCAGAACGACGACACCAAAAACTTCCGTCCGCAGATGACGATCCAGTCGACGGTGCCGTTCATCCCGCGCGTGCCGAACCCGCGCGGCAACTGGTACCCGGGCACCCAGCTCAAGCAGCGGGACAACACGATCGCCTCCTTCGTCGAGTACGATCTGACGGAGTCGCTGACCGCCTATGCGGGCCTTGGCTACCGAAGCGGCCTGAACCTGCAGACCTTCCCCGATTCCCGCGTCGCCGGCTACTCCAGCGGCATGGACGCGCTCGGCAATTTCCGGCTCATCAACGCCTACTACGATTCCTACAGCAGCACGGTCAGCGGGAATGTCGGGCTGCGGGCGCGCTTCGACACAGGGCCCATCAATCACTCCCTGAATGTCGTGTTCACGGGCTTCAACGAGGAAGCCGGCAACGCCTATGTCGCGAACACGCCGGCGCAATCGGTCGCGTCGAACATCTACAATCCGTCGCCCCTGCCGGTCGTCACGGGGGTGCGCACCGATCCGCGACGTGCTTCGGAGACGACGCTCACGAGCGTTGCCCTCGCCGACACCATGTCGTTCTTCAACGACACCGTCCTGCTGACTGCTGGCGTTCGCCATCAGATGGTGAGGCAGCAGCAATACAGCACGACGACGGGCCTGAGGACGAGCAACTACAACGCCGAAGCAACGACCCCTCTGGCCGGCATCGTCATCAAGCCATGGGAGAATGTCTCGCTCTACGCGAACTACGCCGAGGGCCTTACCCGCGGCACCATCGTGGGGCCCGGCTACAGCAATGTCGGCGCCGTGCTGGCTCCCTACAAGTCGGACCAGCAGGAAGTCGGCATCAAGGTCGATTGGGGAACGATCACCACGACGGCCGCGCTCTTCCAGATCTCCCGGCCCAACCAGGTTCGGACGGCCACCAACGCCCTGGCCTATGACGGCGAGCAGCGGAACCGGGGCCTGGAGCTCTCGGCCTATGGCGAGGTCCTTCCCGGCCTGCGTGCCCTCACCAGCGTAACCTTCCTGCACCCTGAGCTGACGAAGCCGACCAATCCTCTCGAGCGCGGGAACGATGCAGCCGGCGTGCCGGACCTGACCGTCTCTGCCGGCCTCGACTGGGACACCCCCTGGGTGCCCGGCCTCGCCTTCAACGGCCGCGTGATCTACACGTCCGGCTCCTATCTCACGTCCGCCAACACGCTGCGCTTCCCCGACTGGACGCGCGTCGATCTCGGCGTTCGCTACGCGACTTCGGTCGACAATCGGCCAGTCACGATCCGGTTCAACGTCGAGAACGTCGCCGACAGCCGCTACTGGCTGACCACCGGAACCTTCGTCACCGTCGCGTCGCCCCGGACCTTCGTGCTGTCAGCCGCGATGGATTTCTGACCCCCACCCGCAATTCGACAAGAGCATCGCATGATCAAGCTATCCGTCGCCCTTGCCGCGCTGCTGAGCCTCGCCGGTCAGGCGCAGGCCCACCAGATCTGGATCGAGCAGCCGGAAGGGCAGAACGCCGTGATCCGGTTCGGCGAGTTCGGCGACAACCTTCGCGAGACGACGCCCGGGCTTCTCGACAAATTCGTGAAGCCGACGGGAAAACTCATCTCCGGCGGCAAGGGCGAGCAATCCTCCCCCGCAGCCAAGACGTCAAACGGCTTCATGCTGCCTTTCAAGGCCGGGCAGGGCGACAGCATCGTGGCGGAAGAGGCGGATTACCCGCTCTATGCCTGGAAGCGTGAGGGCAAGGACACGACCAACCGGTACTATCCGGCCGCCCGGTTCATCACGAGCTTCGCCGAGCAGCAGCCCGCGCTGACGCTCGACCTCGTGCCGGCCGGGGAGCCGGGACGGTTCAAGCTCCTGTTCAAGGGGCAGCCCCGCGCCAAGACGAAGGTCACGCTGGTCACGCAGTCCGGGTGGGCCAAGGAGGCCCAGACGGACGAGCAGGGCCTCGTCTCGTTCGACCTGCCCTGGCAGGGGACATACGTGGCCGAGGTCAGCGTCGATGACCGGACGCCCGGCGAACGCGCGGGCGCCCAGGGCAGCGAGAAGTTCGACGGGACGAGCTACGCCACGACGCTGACCTATGTCAGCCCGAACGGCCTGCCCGCGGTCCCGGCCGGCCCGGCGGCCACGCCGAACAAGTGAGCTCCGTCGCGCACCGGGCCGCTCGCGTCGGCCCGCTGCTGTCGCGGATCGTAGCCGCCCTGTTCGGCGGCTACGCGCTGGCCGCGCTCGCGAGCGTCGCTGTGCTGGCCTTGCCGATCAGCAAGCCGCAAGCCGTGATCACGGGGATGCTGGCGAGCTTCGCCATCTATGCCGGCGGCGTGATCTGGGTCTTCGCGGTGCGCAGCGCCCTGCGCGCGTGGCTCGGCCTCGCGGCAGTGGCAGCGCCGCTCCTGGCGGCCGCATGGACCGTGTGGTGACGATGAACCGCGAGCCGATGGAGGACGAACCTCGCCTTTCCGGGCGCGGCATCCGGCAGAGCATGTCGGACCTGCACACCTGGGCGGGTCTGCTGTTCGGCTGGATCCTTTTCGCCATGTTCCTCACGGGGACAGTGGCCTATTTCAAGGACGAGCTATCGCAGTGGATGCGGCCGGAGCTGCCTTATCAGGCGCAGGTTCCGGATCAGGCCGAAGTGGCCCAGCGGGTCGCCGACGAACTCGGCAGGCTCGTGCCCGGCAGCTCCCAATGGAGCATGAAGCTCCCCGATGCGCGCAACAACAGCGTCTACGCGTTCTGGCGGACGCCCGCCCGCACCGCCGGCGGGCGCGGCTTCGGGGAGGGGCACTTCGATCCCGCCACCGGCCAGAAGGTGGGCTCCCGAGAGACGCAGGGCGGGGACTTCTTCCTCCGCTTCCACTTCCAGTTCCACTACCTGTCGGCGCTCTGGGGGCGTTGGATCGCGGGCGCCGCGGCGATGTTCATGCTGGTGGCGATCATCAGCGGCGTGATCACGCACAAGAAGATCTTCACCGACTTCTTCACCTTCCGCTGGGGCAAGGGGCAGCGCTCATGGCTCGACGCGCATAACGCGCTCTCGGTGTTCGGCCTGCCGTTCCACCTGATGATCACCTATACGGGGCTGGTCACGCTGATGGCCATGTACGTTCCCTGGGGGGAGCGCGCAGCGATCAAGACGCCCGCCGAGCGCCAGCAACTCACCGCCGAGCTCAGCGTCTTCATCCAGCCCGGCAAGGCTAGCGGCCAGGCGG
This sequence comes from Enterovirga sp. CN4-39, assembly GCF_049446235.1. NCBI lineage: Bacteria > Pseudomonadati > Pseudomonadota > Alphaproteobacteria > Hyphomicrobiales > Methylobacteriaceae > Enterovirga > Enterovirga sp. CN4-39. Next base: position 27,121 of record NZ_JBMSEF010000017.1, read on the forward strand.
CGCCACTCGCCTCGATCGAGGACATGGTCCGCCAGGCCCAGGAACGCTGGGGCCGGGACAATGTCGGCCGCGTGACAGCCGTGCATCCCGGGGACGCGGCCTCCCGGGTCGCGGTGGCGCGCGGGGAGGCCGGCCGCGTCTCTATGAGCCCGCAATACATGGAATTCGAGGGTGCCACCGGGAAGCTGCTTGGGATCCGCGACACGGTCGGGGCCGCCGCCGAGATACGCGGCGTGATGTACGGGCTCCATCTCGGCCGCTTCAGCGACACCGTGACGAGATGGCTCTACTTCCTGGTGAGCCTTGCCGGGACCGCCATGGTGGGAACGGGAATCGTGATGTGGACGGTGAAGCGGCGGCAGAAGCTGCCCGACCCGGATCGGCCGCATTTCGGCTTCCGCCTCGTGGAGCGGCTGAACATCGCCGGCATCGCCGGCCTGTCGATCGCCATGGCCGGATTTCTCTGGGCCAACCGCCTGCTCCCGAAGGATCTGACGGGGCGCGCGGACTGGGAGATCCACGTCTTCTTCCTGGTCTGGGCCGCGGCACTCGCGCATGCTGCCCTGCGCCCGCCGAAGCGGGCCTGGCTCGAGCAGCTCTGGACGGCAACCGCCTTGCTGGCGCTTGTGCCCGTCCTGAACGCCGTGACGACCGACCGGCCGCTCTGGCACAGTATCGCGCAGGGGGACTGGATCTTTGCCGGCACGGACCTCCTGTGCTTGGCGCTGGCCGGGCTCCACGCGATGCTCGCCATACTCACCGCGCGGCACCGGCCGAAGGCTCGCCCCCGCCGAGATGCCAACCGGGTGCCGAAAGCTGACGCCACGTTGGCCGGGACGGCAGCATGAGCCATCTGACGGCGCTCCTGCTGAGCCTCGCCGGCTTCGGCGGATTGGCGCTCGCGACGGATCGGCAGCAGCAGATGGTCCTCGAAAGGCCGCTGCCGTCAGCGGCGAAACTTGGGGTCCGCGTTGCGGCGGCGTGCTCGCTGGCGCTGGCCCTGGCGGTCCTTGCAGGCGGGCACGGATGGGGGCTCGGCCTCGTCATGTTCAGCGGCCACACAAGCCTGGCTGCCGGCCTCGTCTATTGCGCCCTGCTCGCCTACGGCCGATTCCGAAGCTGATTGGGCAGGGTTGCACGCCGAGGAAAACGTGGTGCGGAGACCGCCGACGACCGCATCCTGGTGCAGCTACCCGAACACCAGGACAAGGGATGCCGCGATACAGACAAGGAACACGATCGCCCACACCCAGTCCCAGAACGCGCTGTTCGGCTTGCGTACGGAGATGCTTTCCAGGGGAGCCTGCGTCGAACTGGTGTCGGTCGAGCGGTCGATTTCCGAACGCATCGCGGCGTTGATCTGGGAATCTTTCGCCGGTCGGTCAGGCATGACGTCATCCCTCCAGCTGTGGGTTCCGGGCACATGACCGCCTGCCCGAGCCTGGCCGTCCGGAGCCTGGCCGATGCATGCCAGCTACTCGACCCCCGGTGCCTCGAGCGCCACGCCCTCGATCTTCGCCCCTTCCGCGAGGCGTAGGATGTAGGCGGCGGTGTTCATGGTCCAGGCGCGGGCCTCCAGCATGTCCGCGATCTTCCCGGCCACCATCTCGAACGGAAGAACCCTGCCCGTGATGGTCCGCTGGTGCCGCAGCACATGCCAGCCGAAGCGCGAGCGGATCGGAATGCGTGACGTCGTGGACTCGGGCAGGGCCTCCAGCGCGCGCTGGATTTCGGCAACGAGATCCCCACGGCGCACCTGGCCCAGGGAGCCGTCCTGCTGCGCGGTCGGACAGGAGGAGAATTCCCGCGCGGCGGCTGCGAAAACCGTGGGATCGTCCCCGATCTCCTCCGCGATCGCCCGGGCCTTCGCCTCCGCCTCGCGCCATCCCTCCGCATCGTCCGAGGCCGGTTCGAACAGGATGTGTGATGCCTCGATAAGGTCGGCTGTGCGGAAGCGGTGGAGGTTCGCGTCGTAATATCTCCGGCATTCCGGCTCGCCCGCTTTGGGCGGGGCGAGCGCCTGGTCGAGGAGTGTCCGGATCATGGCCTCCTCCGCGGTTTCCGCACGTCCCGCTTCGTCGCGCTCGGGATGCACCGACAGCCCCGCGGAGTGGGCCGCCTGGAGCATCAGCTCGCGCACCACGAGCGCCTGGGCTGCGGCCTTCCAGGCCGTATCTCCGTCGGGCGCGGCGTGATGCTGGATCTCGCGTGCGATCGCTCCCGCCTCGATCTCCACGCCGTTGACGGAAACCCGGCCATGAGGCGGGATCGGAGCTTGCGGCTTTGCCGCGGAGGCGCAACCGCAGCCGCTGCCGCAGCTGCTCGGGATCTGCGTATCAGCGCGATGGTCAATGTTCAGGGTCGTGCTCATTGCGCGCTCTCCGCGTGCGCCCGGCTCATCGAGGCGGAGCCGCTCGTCGCCCCGAGGAGCGTGTTGCGGGCTCCCACCGGCACGCTCCGCCGCATCCGCACAACCTGATAGCCCGGCCGGAACAGGTACCAGACCGGTGCGCTGAAGGCGTGGACGAGCCGCGTGAACGGCGTGATGAGGAAGATTGTGAGCCCGATCACGATGTGCAGCCGATAGATGAAGCCCGTATCCAGCAGGAGCTCCGACGCGCCCGGCTGGAAGGTGATCAGGCCCTGGGCCCACCCCATGAAGCGCACCATCTCGTGGCCGTCGAGCCCCTGCAGGGTCCAGTAGAACGACGCGATACCGACGACCAGTTGCAGCCAGATCAGCGACAGGACGAGAATGTCGCCGATCGAGGAACTGCGCCGGATCCTAGCGTCGAAGAGCCGGCGATGCAGAAGGAGGGAACTCCCGACCAAGGCCGCGATCCCGGCGATTCCCCCGATCGTGACGGCCATGAGTTGCTTGGCCGTGTGCGTGATGCCGAAGGTCTCGAAAATGGTGATGGGCGTGAGAAGACCCACGAAATGGCCCACGAGGATGACCAGGATGCCCAGGTGAAAAAGGTTCGAGCCGATCAGCATCTGCTTGCGACGCAGGAACTGCGAGGATTCCGATCGCCAGGAATACTGCCCCCTGTCGAACCGCAGAATGCTGCCGAAGAACATGACCGTCACGGCGAGGTACGGGTACCAGCCGAACAGGAGATAGTTTACGACCTCACGCATGCCCGCCTCCCTTCGCTTGCGCCACCGCGTCGCGCTGGACGGCGCGCAGGCGCGTCATCAGCCTGGACGGCTGCGTCGCTTCCCCGAGGGGCGCATTGAAATTGACCGGAGCATCTTCCCACGCCTGGTCGATCTCCTCCGGAGTGACCGGGTCCTGGTGGTCGCTGAGGCCCCGAATGTCCTCGGCAGTGGGCGCTCTCCGCGACAGGACCAGGAGGCACTCAAACACGCCGGCATAGCGGCTTTCCCGGTTGCCGAGGCGCTCGGCTAGAGCGGCCAGCACATGAGCCGGTTGGGACAGCCAGGTTCGCGCCTCTTCCTCCGGCAGGATGGAGAGAAACTCCAGGAACATCGGCAGGTAGTCGGGCAACTCGGCCCGTTCCATCATGAAGCCTTGCGCGAGATAGGACTGCCCCAGATCGATCATCGCCTGACCGCGCTCGCGACTGTCGCCGTGGACGTGTTCGAAGAGATGAAGCGACAGCGAGCGGGAACCGTCGAAGAGATCGCAATAATCCGACTGAAGATCGTAGATGCTGTCTGTCTCGAAGGCGCGAAAGAGGGGCTCGAGCTGATCCAGGAGATCTTCCGGAAGCAGCGCATCCTCGTGCAGGGCAGACCGGATGACGCCGATGTTCGCCTGGATATCCTCGCTCGGGTAGGCGGTGAGCGCCGAGAGAGCGCGCAGCGTGTACCTCATAGCGGAACATCCATGTAGGGCTTCCGCGGCGTCGCCTTGGCGCCCCCGAACAGGTTCGTCCGGGTCGCGCCGTTGGTCGGTTCGTCGAAGGAGAAGCCGGTCGAGCCGCGCAGGTGATAGGCGTTCTCGTCCACCTCGCGGTGCGTCGTCGGGATGACGTAGCGGTCCTCGTAGGCCGCCAGCGCCATGTAGCGGTACATCTCCTCGACCTGGGGAACCGAGAGACCGACCTCGCCGGGGATCGCCTCGTCGATGCGCCCGTCGACCGTCTTCGCCCGCATGAAGGCCCGCATGGCGAGCATGCGCTTCAGCGCCATGACGATGGGGTCCTCCTGGCCCGCCGTCAGCATGTTGGCGAGATACCGCATGGGAATGCGCAGACTCTCGACGTCGGGCATCCCGTTCTTCGCCGAGATCTTGCCCGCCTCGGCGGCCGATTGGATCGGCGACAGCGGCGGGACATACCAGACCATCGGAAGCGTGCGGTATTCAGGATGAAGCGGGAACGCGACCCGCCAGTCCATCGCCATCTTGTAGACCGGCGACAGGGTAGCGGCATCCAGCCATTCCTCCGAAATGCCGTCGAGAAGCGCCTGCTCGCGCACGGCGGCGTCGTTGGGATCGAGAAAGATCGAAAGCTGCGCTTTGTAGAGGTCGGCGGTGTCCTCGGCGGAGGCGACCTCCTCGATGCGGTCCGCATCGTAGAGCATGACGCCGAGATAGCGGATCCGCCCCACGCAGGTCTCGGAGCAGACTGTCGGCTGTCCAGCCTCGATGCGCGGAAAGCAGAAGACGCATTTCTCCGATTTTCCCGACGACCAGTTGTAGTAGATTTTCTTGTAGGGGCAGCCGGAGACGCACATGCGCCAGCCGCGGCACTTCTCCTGATCGATTAGAACGATGCCGTCTTCCTCGCGCTTGTAGATCGCGCCGGACGGACAGGAGGCCACGCAGGACGGATTGAGGCAATGCTCGCAGAGGCGAGGCAGATACATCAGGAAGGTCTTCTCGAACTGACCGTAGACCTCCTTTTCCACGCCCGCGAAGTTGTAATCCTGCGATCGGCGGGAAAACTCGCCGCCGAGATCGTCCTCCCAGTTGCCCGACCACTCGATCTTGCTGAGAGCCTCGCCGGTGATCAACGAGCGGGGCTTGGCCGATGGTTGCGCCTGCAGTTCCGGCGAGTGCTGCAACCATCCGTATTCGAACGTGTAAGGCTCGTAGAAATCATCGATCTCCGGCAGGTCCGGATTTGCGAAGATCTTCGACAGGACCCGCCACTTCGCGCCGATCTTCGGCTCGATGCGGCCATTGGCCTTGCGCACCCAGCCGCCTTTCCAGCGCTGCTGGTTTTCCCAATCCTTCGGGTAGCCAATTCCAGGCTTGGATTCGACGTTGTTGAACCATGCGTATTCGACACCCTCCCGATTGGTCCAGACATTTTTGCAAGTTATCGAGCAGGTATGGCAGCCGATACACTTGTCTAGATTGAGAACCATCCCAATCTGCGCGCGCACTTTCATTTGACGGCCTCCAAGGACTGGTTCTTCTTGCCCCAATCGGCAGCGAACCGGTTGTCATCGCCGTCTTCGACAACTTTGTCGAACCAGTTCACCTCGTTCATCTTGCGGATGACCACGAACTCGTCGCGGTTCGCGCCGACTGTCCCGTAGTAGTTGAAGCCGTAGGCAAACTGGACATAGCCGCCGATCATGTGGGTCGGCTTCATGTTGATGCGCGTGATCGAGTTGTGCACCCCGCCGCGCTGGTTCGTGATTTCGGAGCCGACCGTGTTCACGATCTTTTCCTGAGCGTGGTACATGATGGCGGAGCCCTGCATGACGCGCTGGGACACGATCGCTCGGGCGGTCACCGCCCCGTTCACGTTGAACGCTTCGATCCAGTCGTTGTCCTCGATGCCGGCTTTCGCGGCGTCCACCTCGCTGATCCAGATCGTCGGACCTCCGCGATTGAGGCTGAGCATCAGGAGGTTTTCGGTGTAGCTGGAGTGGATGCCCCACTTCTGGTGCGGCGTCAGGATATTGAGCTGAATCTCCGGATTGCCGTTCGGCAGCTTGCCGGCGACCTGTGCCACCGTCCTGGTGTCTATGGGCGGACGCCACGTGACGAAACCTTCGCCGAAGGCAAGCATCCACTGGTGGTCGAGGAACAGCTGCTGCCGTCCGGTCAGCGTGCGCCAGGGTATGAGTTCGTGGACGTTGGTGTAGCCTGAATTGTAGCAGACGTGCTCGCTTTCCAGCCCCGACCAAACCGGTGACGAGATGATCTTGCGCGGCTGTGCGACGACATCACGGAAGCGGATCTTCTCCTCTTCTTTCCCAAGGGCGAGATGCCTGTGGCTGCGGCCCGTGGCCTTGCTCAGAGCCTCCCAGGCCTTCACGGCGACTTCGCCGTTCGTCTCGGGCGCCAGCATCAGGACTGTCTCGCAGGCGTCGATCTCGGTCACGACCTTCGGCCTCCCCGAGGTCGGCCCCTCCTCGACGCGACCATTGAGCTTCCCGAGGAGTGCGATCTCGTGCCTAGTGTCCCAGTTCAGCCCCTTGGTGCCGTTTCCGTGTTCGTCGAGGACCGGCCCAACGGACGTGAACCGTGCATAGGTGGCCGGATAATCGCGCTCGACCGCGGCGATGCTTGCCATGGTCAGGCCCGGTACGGGTTCCGTCTCTCCTCGCCCCCAGTCGAGCGCAGCATAGGGCTGGGCAAGCTCGGTGGCCGTGTCATGCTGGATGGGCGTGAGCACGATGTCCTTCTCTACGCCCAGTTCGCCTTCGGCGAGCCGTGAGAAGGTCTGCGCAATGGTCCGGAAGATGTCCCAGTCGCTCCGCGCCTCCCACAGCGGATCCACCGCGGCCGTGAGCGGGTGGATGAAGGGATGCATGTCGGAGGTGTTGAGGTCGTGCTTCTCGTACCAGGTCGCGGTCGGCAGCACGATGTCCGAGTAGAGGCTCGTCGTGGACATCCGGAAGTCGATGTTCACCATGAGGTCGAGCTTTCCCTTCGGAGCCTCCTCGCGCCACGTCACTTCCTTCGGGCGGATCCCGTCCTCGTTTCCGACCACGCCGTGCTGCGAGCCGATGAGGTGTTTGAGGAAGTATTCGTGCCCCTTGCCGCTGGCCCCGAGCACGTTCGAGCGCCAGAAGAACATGTTCCGCGGCCAGTTCTGCGGCGCGTCCGGGTCCGCCATTGCGAGCTTCACCTCGCCCGACTTGAGCATTCCGGGCAGGACCGCGACGGGGTCTCCGCCGCGCGTCTCGATGTCCCGCGCCAGCTTCAGCGGGTTGGTGCCGAGCTGGGGCGCCCCGGGCAGCCACCCCATCCGCACCGCGCGCAGGTTGTAGTCGAGCATCGAGCCGGACCAGTCCCCGGCGGGTGCTGTCGGCGAGAGGATGTCCGAGACGTCGAGCGTCTCGTAGCGCCACTGGTCGGAGTGAGCGTAGAAGAAGGACGTCCCGTTCATCTGCCTTGGCGGGCGGGTCCAGTCCGTCGCGAAGGCCAGCGGCAGCCATCCGGCTTGCGGGCGAAGCTTCTCCTGGCCGACGTAGTGAGCCCATCCCCCGCCCGACTTGCCGACGGTCCCGCACATGACGAGCAGCGCGATGATGCCGCGATACGTCATGTCCATGTGGTACCAGTGGTTGATGCCGGCCCCGACGATGGCCATGGCGCGGCCGTTCGTCTTCTCGGCGGTCTCTGCGAACTCGCGGGCCGTCTGCAAGATGGCCTGGCGCGGTACGCCGCAGATGTGCTCGGCCCAGGCAGGCGTGAAGGGCACATCGTCGTCGTAGCTTTTAGCCACGTCGCCGCCGCCGAAGCCCCGGTCGAGGCCGTAATTGGCGCACATCAGATCGAAGACCGAAGCGACGCGGGCCTCGCCCTCCTTCAGGGGAACGCGGAGGACGGGCACATGGCGGGTCAGCACCTCCGGGTGGCTCGTGGACACGAAGCTCCCGGGCGCATTGCCGCCGAAATAGGGGAAGGAGATCGGGACGCGGTCGTCCTCGATTCCTGCCAGCGAGAGGCGGAGCCTCGCCTCCGCGCCACGCCCCTCCTTCTCCTCGAGGTTCCACTTCCCGGGGTCGCCCCAGCGGAAACCCGCCGAGCCGTGGGGGCAGACGATGTCGCCCTCCTCGCTCATGGCGACGGTCTTCCAGTCCGGGTTCTTCGCCTCGCCCAGGGCGTCGGCGAAATCCGCCGCGCGCAGGAAGCGCTCAGGGACGAGCCGGCCATCCTGCTCGACGATTTTCACGAGGAACGGCATGTCGCTGTAGCGGCGCGCGTAGTCTTGGAAGTACGGCACCTGCCGGTCGAGGTAGAACTCCTTCAGCACGACATGTCCGAGCGCGAGCGCGAGCGCCGTGTCCGTGCCCTGCTTGGGGTGAAGCCACATGTCGGCGAACTTGCAGGCCTCGCTGTAATCCGGCGAGACCACGACGCTCTTGGTGCCCCTGTAGCGGGACTCCGTGTAGAAGTGGGCGTCGGGCGAGCGGGTCTGCGGGATGTTGGATCCCCAGACGAGCAGGAATCCCGCATTGTACCAGTCGGCGCTTTCGGGAACGTCCGTCTGTTCCCCCCAGGTCTGCGGCGAGGACGGGGGCAGGTCGCAGTACCAGTCGTAGAAGCTCAGGCTCGTGGCGCCGAGGAGGGACAGGTAGCGCGACCCCGCCGCGTAGGAGATCATGGACATCGCGGGAATCGGCGAGAAGCCGACGATGCGGTCCGGCCCGTATTCCTTGATGGTGTGGATGTTGGCCGCCGCGATGATCTCGGAGACCTCGTCCCAGGCGGCGCGCACGAAGCCGCCGCGCCCGCGGCGCGTCACCCAGCTCGATCGGGCCTCCGGGTCCGCAACGATCTTGCGCCAGGCATCGACCGGCTCGAGCGACCGGCGCGCCTCGCGCCAGGCCTTCAGCAGCCGTCCGCGGACGAGCGGGTATTTCACGCGCGTGCCGGAATACAGGTACCAGCTGTAGCTCGCGCCCCGGGGACAGCCGCGCGGCTCGTGGTTCGGCAGGTCCGGCCGCGTACGGGGGTAGTCGGTCTGCTGCGTCTCCCAGGTGACGATGCCGCCCTTGACGTAGATCTTCCAGGAGCAGGACCCGGTGCAGTTCACGCCGTGGGTGGAGCGCACGATCTTGTCCGACGCCCAGCGCTTCCGATAGGCGTCCTCCCAGGCGCGAGGCTCGTCTGTCGTGATGCCCCAGCCTTCGGAGAATTTGTCGCGTCGCTGGCGGAAGAACGTCAGCCGGTCCAGAAAGTGGCTCATGCGCGTTGCTCCGTCGTCCTGAAGAGCCCGCGCGGCCCGGTATAGAAATACCAGGTGGCGAAAGCGCAGGTGATGAAGAAGAGGGCGAAGCCATAGAGCGCAGCATCCGCCGTGCCCGACGCCTCGATCGAGGTGCCGAGCGTCTTCGGGATGTAGAAGGCGCCGTAGGCCGCGATCGCGGAGATGAAGCCGGTGATCGCCGCGCTCTCGCGCTCAGCCTCGTGGCGCCGCTCCTCCGCGCTCATCCCGGGTTCCGCGTCCACGACGCGCGCCATGATCCCCGGCACCATCTGGAACGTGGAGGCATTGCCGATCCCGCTCGCAAGGAAGAGCAGGAGCGTCATGGCGAAGAAGAAGGGGAAGCTCTGCATCCCGAGCGCCACGATCATGAGGATTGTCGCGATCGTCATCACGATGAAGACCCAGAAGCTGACGCGCTCGCCGCCTAGCCGGTCGGACAGCCCGCCCGAGAATGCGCGCGACAGCGCGCCGACGAGCGGCCCGATGAAGGCGAAGCGCAGGACGTCGATGTCCGGAAAGACCAGACGCGTGAGCAGCGGAAAGGCGGCCGAGACCCCGATGAAGGTGCCGAATGTGCCCGTGTAGAGCCAGCACATCACCCAGGTGTGCAGGCGCCGGAAGATCACCGCCTGCTCGGTGAAGGACGCCTTGGCCGAGCCGATATCGTTCATGCCGAACCAGGCGAGGATCACGCCGACGCTGACCAGCGGCACCCAGAAGAAGCCGGCATTCTGCAGCCATATCGGCGTGCCCTGCGCGGTGGTCTGCGGGCCGCCCGCGAGATAGCCGAACAGGCTCATCGAGACGACGATCGGCACCACGAGCTGCATGAAGCTGACGCCGAGGTTCCCGATGCCGGAATTGATGGCGAGCGCGCGCCCCTTCTCCTTCTTGGGGAAGAAGAACGAGATGTTGGCGACAGACGAGGCGAAGTTGCCGCCGCCGAATCCGCACAGGAGCGCAAGCGCCAGAAAGACGAGATAGGGGGTTTGGGGATTCTGCACCGCGTAGCCGATGCCGAAGGCCGGGATCAGCAGCGAGGCCGTCGATACCGCGGTCCACAATCGCCCGCCGAAGATCGGCACGAGGAAGGAATAGAAGATGCGGAGCGTCGCACCCGAGATGCCTGGGATGGCGGCAAGCCAGAAGAGCTGGTTCGGCGTGAAGTCGAAGCCGACCGCAGGCAGGCGCGCCACGACGATGCTCCAGACCTGCCAGACCGCGAAGGCCAGCGCGAGGCAATAGGTCGAGATCCAGAGATTGCGCCGCGCGATGCGTCGCCCGGTCTGCTCCCAGAAGACGGGATCCTCCGGCCGCCAGTCGGTGAGAAGGTAGTCTTCCTTCGCCTGGCGTTCCGGCGCCTGGAGTTCGCCGGCCACCCGCGCCGGTGCCGCGGCGGGTATCGCTCCGGCTCCACGCTGCGCCGCCGCGAGACCGCTCGGTGCGAAGGTCGCCGCGCCGGTGGCCGCACTCCGCTCCAGGCCCTGAATGGCGACATGCATCCAGATGAGGGACGCGGTCACGACCAGGAACAGGAGGGCGAAACAGGCCGTACGGATGCCGATCAGGTCCTCGAGCACCCCGAAGGCCAGCGGCAGCAGGAAGCCACCCAGGCCGCCAATCATCCCCACGAGGCCGCTGACCGCGCCGACCTGTTCCGGATAGTAGACCGGCACGTGCTTGAAGACGGCGGCCTTTCCCAGGCTCATGAAGAAGCCCAGCACGAACATGATCACCAGGAACGGCACGAGATCCATGCTCGTCGAGAAGGTGATCGGCCCGTTGATGCCCTGGATGATGTAGGTTGTCGGTGGGTAGGACAGCATGAAGGTGCAGACGACGCCGACACCGAATGTCCAGTAGAGCACCGCGCGTGCGCCGTAGCGGTCGGAAAGCGATCCGCCATAGATGCGAAAGATGCTCGCCGGGACCGAGTAGAAGGCGGCCAGCATGCCGGCGGTCTTGATCGAAAGACCGTAGACTTCGATCAGGTAATGCGGGAGCCAGAGCGAAATCGCAACGAACCCGCCGAAGACAAAGAAGTAGTACAGCGAGAAGCGCCACACCTGCGCGTGCGCCAGGACCCTGAACTGCGACAGGAACGGCTCGCGTGCGATCTGGGCACGGGCCTCGTCGCGCGGCTCGTCCTTGGTCAGCAGGAGAAAGATGACGGCGGAGATCGCGAGCCCGGCCGCCCAGACGTCGGCGACGCCGCGCCAGCCCATCGCGACCATGACCATGGGCGCCAGGAACTTGGTGACGGCCGCGCCGATGTTCCCGGCCCCGAAGATGCCGAGCGCCAGGCCCTGCTGCTCCCGCGGAAAGAAGCGGGACACATAGGGGACGCCGACGGAGAACGTACCACCCGAGAGCCCGACCAGTAGCCCGGCCAGCAGCATCTTCGGGTAGGTGTCGGCCCAGTTCAGCGCGTAGGTCGCGGCCGCGGATATGAACATCAGGGCCGCGAAGATCTTCCGGCCGCCGTACTTGTCGGTCCACACTCCCAGCACGATCCGCGACACGGAGCCGGAGAGGATCGGGATGCCTGCGAGGAGGCCGAACTGCGTCTCGGAGAGGCCGAGCTCGGACTTAATCCCGAGACCGATAATGGCGAAGATCGTCCAGACCGCGAAAGAAGCCGTGAAGGCAAAAGTGCTCGTCCACAGGACGCGATCAGCACCCTCAGCGACTTCAAAGGGACGAGCGATTGAAGTCGACAAACAGCTTCTCCGCCATCTGCGCCTCCTTAGGGAGGGGCGGGAAATTATTGATCTAGTCTAGAACCCATCGTATCTCGGAAGTCTAGCCCCGTTTACTGTTCCAAAACATACACAACGATCGGAACTACGGAGGGCAAGATCAGATCTTTGCTGGCTATAGAGCAGCGCCGCAGATCGACCCGCGCAGCGCTGTGGTGGCGCGGCCCCCAGTCCGGCATCTGGGCCGTCCGGTGAGCTTACGGCCCTCGAATTCAGCCGGCGACAGCCCCGGGTGGCGCCATTCTGACGCGGGAGTTGCGTTCGCGACGGCACCGGCGAATTCTAGCACTTCGCCGCGCATCAGGTACCGCGCTGCCGCTCTTGCCGGCGAAGATCCCGAGTGCGGCTTAGGCCTAACCGGCAACGAAAGTGCGTTCGGTCCTGGACTGAACTCGTCCTGCCGGAACGCTAGTCGATCCTGCTGTTTCTCCTGGGCTGGTTCAGACAAGCGGCGCGATGTCCGGCAGGTTCGAGATCCGCATGCGTGTAGTGCTCGCAGCACTATGCGCATTGTGTTTTCCCGCGGTCTCGACCGCGTTCGGGCAGGCCGGGCCGGCCGGCCCGCCTGCAGTGGGCGTCATTGCGGCTCAAACGGAGCCGATTACCCAGACAGAGCAGTTCATCGGCCGGATCGAAGCGGTGCAGCGCGTCGACGTCGTGGCCCGCGTGACGGCATTCCTGGACAAGCGATTCTTCGTCGAAGGCGCGGACGTGAAGGAAGGCGATCTGCTCTATCTTCTTGAGCAGGGCCCGTTCCAGGCGGCGGTCGCCGCGCAGCAGGCGCAGATCGCGCAGGTCGAAGCGCAACTGGAGAACGCGCGCCTCACCACGCAGCGAGCCAAGACCCTTCTCGGCGGGCCGGCCGGGCAGCAATCCACCTATGATGCGGCGCTCGCCAACCAGCGCGCCTTGGAGGCCCAAGTCGAGGCGGGCCAGGCTCAGCTCAAGGTAGCGGAGATCAATCTCGGCTACACGGAAATCCGCGCACCGATCAACGGCCAGATCGGACGTACCGCCCTCACGATAGGCAATGTGGTGGGGCCGAGCTCCGGCGTGCTGGCCACGATCATCAGCCAGGACCCGATGTACGTGACCTTCCCGGTTCCCGTCCGGGAGGCGATCGATCTGCGGGCGCGATATGCGCCGGCCGGCGGGTTCGACGCGGTATTGATCAGGGCGAGGCTCCCGGATGGGCGCCTTTACGACCACGCCGGGAAGCTCGATTTCGTCAACAACACGATTGCCACGAACACCGACACGATCCTGCTTCGCGGCGTGCTGCCGAATCCCCCGATCTTCAATCCGGCCCGGACACCCGTCACCGTCCGCGAGCTGACCGATGGCGAATTCGTGACCGTTCTCCTCGAAGGGGTCGAGCCGGTCGAAGTGGTCGCGATCCCCCGAGCAGCAGTGCTTGCCGACCAGCAGGGCAGCTACGTCTACGTGCTCGGGCCGGGGAACAGGGCCGAGGAGCGCCGAATCCAGCTTGGCCAGTCGACCACGACGGTCGCGGCAGTGACGAGCGGGCTGCGGGCCGGCGAGCAGGTGATCACGGAAGGACTTCAACGCGTCCGGGCGGGCGAGACGGTCATGCCTGGTCCCGCTGACGCGGCCCTTCAGAGGATGATGCGGGACTCGGCTCGAACCGGGATGATGCCGGCCGACTTCCAGGGCGGACAAGCTTCTGGAGGGGGCGCGGCGCGGAGAAGCGGCAGCGCAGGGCAGGCAGGTCCGGGAATGACGGGCGGCGAGGGAGGCGGCAAGCCGCCGGACGCCCCGGGTGCATCCGTGTCACCGCCGGCCGGGCAGGCTTCGGGAGGGGCTGCCGGCGGCGCGATACCGAGCGCCGGCAGCAGCCCGAGCAAGCGGCGTTAGCCCAGCATGGGACGCCGCCTGCCTCGCGCCGTCCCGTTCCCCGCTCCGCGGTCCGTCGTCCCGGATCGAACTCCGGTAGTCCCTGGTGATTTGGCCCGAGGCGCGTCATGATCTCGTCGATCTTCGTCGACCGCCCGCGGCTCGCGATCGTCATCGCGCTCGTCATCACGATCGCGGGTGGGTTGGCGCTGTTTCGGATCCCGGTCGCGCAGTTTCCTGACATCGTGCCGCCGCAGGTGAGCGTGTCGGCGAGCTACCCGGGCGCTTCCGCGGAGGTCGTCGAGGAAAGTGTCGCCCAGCCGCTCGAAGCACAGATCATCGGTGTCGACCGCATGATCTACATGAAGTCCACCAGCGCCAATGACGGCAGCTACAGCCTGTCGGTGAGCTTCGAGCTCGGCTCCGACCCGGACATCGATGCCGTCACTGTCAACAACCGCGTCCAGACCGCCCTGTCCCAGCTCCCCACCGAGGTGCAGCAGCAGGGCGTCGCGGTGGAGAAGAAGTCATCCGCGATCCTGCTCTTCCTCGTGCTCTACAGCGAGACGGGCGCGCAGGATCCGCTCTTCATCACGAACTACGCGATCATCAACATGCTGGACGATATCTCGCGTACGTCGGGAATCGGCCAGGCGAGCCTGTTCGCCAAGATGAATTACTCGATGCGCATCTGGTTCGATGCGCAGCGCCTGACGAGCCTGAACCTCGCCCCCTCGGACGTGGTGAGCGCGATCCGTGCCCAGAGCGTCCAGGCCCCGGTCGGCCGCATCGGGGCGCCTCCCATCACGGACGAGCAGCAGTTCCAGATGAACGTCCAGACGCAGGGTCGATTGTCGACCCCTGCGCAGTTCGGAGCGATCGTGCTGCGGACGAACCCGGACGGCTCCGCCTTGCGCGTCCGCGATGTCGCTCGGGTTGAGCTCAGTGCACAAAGCTTCGACAGCGAGTCCCGCCTCGATGGCCGCCCTGGCGTGCCGATCGGCATCTACCTTGCCCCGGGAGCCAATGCGGTGCGGGCCGCGACCGCCGTCAAGGCAACGCTGGAAAGGCTGTCGACGCGGTTTCCGGCGGGGCTGCGATACACGATCGTGCACGATTCGACGACCTTCGTGCAGGACACGATTTCCGAGGTGCTGCGGACACTGGCCGAGGCTTTCGTCCTCGTCGTGATCGTCGTGTTCCTGTTTCTCGGGAACCTGCGCGCGACCGTAATCCCTGCG
The DNA here is from genome assembly GCF_049446235.1 of Enterovirga sp. CN4-39. NCBI lineage: Bacteria > Pseudomonadati > Pseudomonadota > Alphaproteobacteria > Hyphomicrobiales > Methylobacteriaceae > Enterovirga > Enterovirga sp. CN4-39. The sequence continues at coordinate 42,121 of NZ_JBMSEF010000017.1, forward strand.
GTCGCCGTGCCGGTGAGCCTGATCGGCACCTTCGCGGTGCTCTACGTGCTCGGCTACTCGGCCAACACGGTGTCGCTCCTCGCGATGGTGCTCGCCATCGGCATCGTGGTCGATGATGCGATCGTGGTCGTCGAAAACGTCGAGCGCGTGATGGAGGAGCGTCCGGAACTGTCCCCGCCCGAGGCGGCGAAGCTCGCCATGACGCAGATCACGGCGCCCATCATCGCCATCACGCTCGTGCTCCTGTCCGTCTTCGTTCCGATCGCCTTCATACCGGGCGTCTCGGGGACGCTGTTCCGGCAATTCGCCGTCACGATCAGCGCGGCGATGATGATCTCGGCGATCAACGCCCTGACCCTTTCGCCCGCGCTCTGCGGGGTATTCCTGCGCCCGACGGGCCCGCGGCGCGGCATCATGGGCCGGGTGCTCGGCGGGATCGACTGGGCGCGGGACCGTTATACGGCGGGCGTTCGCCGGCTCGTGCGCGTCTCGGCGCTCTCGCTCGTGGCGGTCCTCATCTTCGCGGGTGGCGTCTTCGGCCTCTCCCGGATCACCCCGGCCGGCTTCCTGCCGGAGGAGGATCAGGGTGCCTTCTTCGTCTCGGTCCAACTGCCCGACGGAGCATCGGTGGCCCGCACGAGCGCGGTCGTCGCGCAAGTCGAGACGCTCCTCAAGGACATGCCCGGCGTCAACCAGGTGCTCTCCATCATCGGGTTCTCGCTTCTGGACGGTGCCGCCGAGCCGAATGCCGCGTTCATGGTGGCGCAGCTCAAGCCCTTCGCCGACCGCCGGAGCGCCGCTGAGTCGGCGCGGGCCCTGATCGGGCGGACTTACGCCGCCGCAGCGCGGATCCAGCAGGCGACGGTGCTGCCGTTCAACCTGCCGCCGATCATCGGGCTCTCGACCAGCGGCGGCTTCGAGTACATGCTCGAGGCGCGGGAGGGCCAGGACCCGGCAGCGGTGGACGCCGTGATGCGCGGTCTCGTGGCGGCTGCGAACCGCGATCCGCAGCTCGCGCGCGTCTTCTCCACCTTCACGGCGTCGAATCCGTCGATCTTTCTCGATATAGACCGGACCAAGGCACAGGTGCTCGGGCTGACGCTCAGCGATGTGTTCAGTTCGCTCCAGGCGACGCTCGGCGGCGCCTATGTGAACAATTTCAACCTGTACGGCCGCACCTGGCAGGTGAACGTGGAGGGCGAGGCAGCCGACCGCGGCGACATCCGCGACCTCTGGAACATCTATGTCCGTGGCGGCTCGGGCCAGATGGTGCCGCTCCGCTCCATCGCGAGCGAGCGCATCGTGCTGGGGCCGCAGGTCCTCACCCGCTACAACAATTTCCGGGCCGTGACCGTGAACGGCAGCCCGGCACCCGGCGTCTCCTCCGGGGCCGCGATGACCGCGATGGAGCAGATCTCGGACCGGACCTTGCCGGCAGGCTACGGCTATGAGTGGACCGGGACCGCGTACCAGGAGCAGCAGGCCTCGGGGCAGACCTGGATCGTCCTCGGCCTCGCCTTCCTGTTCGCCTATCTGTTCCTGGTAGCTCTCTACGAGAGCTGGACGATCCCGATTCCGGTCCTCCTGTCCGTCGCGGTCGGCGCCTTTGGCTCCTACCTCGCCGTCAAGCTCGCCGGCCTGTCGCTCGACCTCTACAGCCAGATCGGCCTCGTGGTGTTGATCGCGCTCGCTGCGAAGAACGGCATCCTGATCGTCGAGTTCGCTAAGGACCAGCGGGAGGCCGGCGTGCCGATCAGGGAGGCGGCCATCATGGGCGCCCAGATGCGGTTCCGCGCCGTGATGATGACGTCCGCCGCCTTCATCCTCGGCCTCGTCCCGCTCGTGATCGCGACCGGCGCGGCCCAGATCAGCCGCCGCGACGTCGGAACCGCGGTCTTCGGCGGCATGATCGCCGCGAGCTCGATCGGCATCTTCCTCGTGCCCATGCTCTATGTCGTGTTGCAGACCCTGCGCGAGCGCGTGAAGTTCGGGAAGGCGACGCCGCGAGCAACCGCCTGACTACGGGCCCATCGATAGCATGTCCGATCAGTTGGTCGGGCTCTGGGCGTTGGCAGGCCCGGGGAACATGTGCACGTGGAAGCTCGCGTTCGTGGACTCCGGACGGAGGCGAGTTGATCTCCGCGCCGGAGCACCAGCGCTGCCTGAAGCTTAGGGCATCGGACCCCCGTGTCTGTCGATCGCCATCGACAGCAGTGCCGAACCGAGTTCTTAAATGATTGCGGCTTATGGGAGCCCCCGATCGGATGTCGTTTGAGATCGGCTCCGTCCACATCGCCACCGCCACCGCCGAGGTGACCGAGGGCTAAGCTCTACCTTCCTGTCTTGGCCTACGCCGAATGCGACGTTCCGGGCCATCTCGCGGCCGCCCTCAAGGGGCTAGGTCGCAATTCCACGGGCGCGCGTACTGAGACAGCGGCGCGGCCGCAGCGCAAGCGCTTCGCGCGTGCAAATAGGACCGTCAGAACATCCTGAGTGACCGCTAAGTCTGGTTCGAGAACCTACTCGGCCTCAATCTGGTCCGCCTCGCCGTCGTCCCAAGGCTTAGACCTAGAGCACGATCGCGCGCGGACCTGCTAAAAACTCGCGCAAATTCGTGGGGACGGGCCGCCACTCGCTGCGCGCAACTGCAGCAAAGGCAAGATTGCATAAAGGTAAGCAATTGCGGTGCGGTCTACATATCCCATTCAACCGGAGACACGAAGCACGTTTCGGGAAATAGTGCAGACATATCCTCGCGTAATGCGCAATTAATCGTGATGACAATGGTCGCATCACCGTAAAAGGGATCCATCATGCCTTGCCAAGCCGTGAAGTTGTAGAATTATCTGGGAATGGAGCAAACTCAGCAAGCTCAACTTCGCGAATAATAGGAATTTCTGTCCAAACACAGTCCGCCGATTTGCGCCAAGCTACTCGGTGGTTTATACCGTTGGCGGCTGATCGGTTCGGCAGTGCAGGAAGGTCGAGAAGGGTTCGATGGCATGGAGTGTCAAGATCCTGTTCGTTAAGGAAGACCTTTCGACTGGATTGCAGAAAGAGGTTGCCGATGGATCTGTGTCTACGAATGCAGCCTTTGAGGATGTTGTCAGGACATCCCAGCCCGATGCGATCGTTCTCAATCTCTCCTCCGTTGACACAGTCAGCGTCGGTGCGGAAGCCGTCCGGAAAGTCAGAAGCTTAACTGCGTTGCCGCTTGTTGTGGTCAGCGCTGGAGGTCCGGAGGAGGCCTTAGCGTACCGCCTTCATGGAGCGACTGAGTGCGTTCAGGTTCCGGTCGACCTCGGGGCGTTCGCGACTCTGATGCAAGAGCTTGTGCGGCGGTCTGCCGCAGGGGTCGACAAGGATGCGCGACAGTCCGCGAGCCAGGCCGAGCAAGTGGGTTCAGTCTCGCCTGAAGGTGTTCGCTTGAGTCTGCGTGGCAACATCATTAGGGGCCCAGCCCAAAGAGATGTTCTCCTGACTACGGCAGAAAACCGCCTTCTCCGAACGCTTGCGATGCGGCCTTGGTGTGTGTTGAGCCGCGCTGAGCTCGGCACTGCAATCTACGGAGCGCAGCAGCCGGCCAACGACCGTGCAGTAGACGTCCTCGTCACTCGTTTGCGCAAGAAGCTGATGCTTGCCGGGGGGGAGGCTGCTCGCGCATTGGTGAAGACCGAGTTCCGTTTCGGCTATAGCTGGACCGCGGACGCGCTGGCGGATTCCGAGTCTGAGCTGCAACTCCGACAAGGACGCGCCGAGATGTCTGTTTCACAAGATCCGCCCCCGCCGGCCGTTCGGTGGGCTGCTCGTTAAACCGTGCGACTACGCGTTTCCGCGGCTTCTGTATTCCCTGGCTGAGACAACGACCGCATCTGCATGGCTGAAGTCCGCAACCCGGTCGAACTGGAGGTCGATGAACGCGACACTCACCAGTTGCTCGCTTCGCTCGCCATTGTCGCGCGTCATCTCGGGGTCGCTCTCCCCGGCCGTCTCCAGGAGATCGCGCCCGAAGCCATCGCGTTTGAGGAAGGGACGGTCGCTTCATCGGCCTCGGCCGCGCGCGCACTCGGACCGCTCGCGGAGCGGTCGGGGTTACGGCTCGCTCCGATCTCTGGTCAGCGCGCCGACGACCTGCTGAAGTTGAGGTCGGCATTGCCTGCTGTTCTCATCCTGAAGAACGGCCAAGCTCTAGTGCTGCTCCGGGTCGAGCAGGCATTCGTCAGTCAGGAAGATCCATCTCCGGCCGCCAGGCGGCATGCTGCGCGATTCATCCTTGTCGACCCGGTCGTCGGAGAAGGGCGGCCGATTATCTTGGACGTCCTCGCCTTGGAGCGCGGGTGGAATGGGGAATTGCTCTTGGTCAAACGGGAGTTCCGAACTCCCGAGCATGGCAACCAGACGGACGCCCCATTCGGGATGGGGTGGCTCGCGCGAGAGATGCTTCAAGAGCGGGGCACGATTCGAGACATCGTGATCGCGGCGCTAGCGCTCGCAATCCTGTCTCTCGGCCCGATCATGTTCATCCGCCTGTTGGTGGATCGCGTTCTTCATCATAACAGCGCGAACACTTTCGCTGTTTTGTGTGTCTTCATGGCAGTGTTTATCTGTTGTGAAGCCGTATTAACGTTTTTGCGGCGCATCGTGATACTTTACGTTTCGGCGCGACTGGACGGAAAGCTCTCGGCGCACGCGTTTTCAAAGTTGCTCAGACTCCCTCTGGAATTTTTCGAGAGCACTCCGGTTGGAAACGTCGCCCGCGACATGAACGAGATCGGGCGAATTCGTGGCTTCATGACGGGTCAGCTCCTCGGCACGGCCATCGACATGATCGGTCTCGTCATCTTTCTGCCGATCATGGTCATCATCAGTCCTGTCATGACCGCCTGGGTTCTGGCGATCTGCTGCCTCATCATTCTGTTTCTTATCATGGTTTTGCCGCGATTGCGGCGGCGTTCGCAGGACGTTTTCGAGGCTGAAGGTAGGAAGAGCGCATTCTTGTTCGAGACGCTGCGTGGCATTCATACGGTGAAGACACTCGCCTTGCAGGAGCGCCAGCGGCGGGAGTGGGACCAGCGTGTCGCGGCGTCGATCCGCCTGCGGATCCGCGAGGGGAGGCTGGCGGCCGTCGTGCAGGCCACGGTCCTGCCGATGGAGCGCCTGATGACCACGGGAGCAATAGCTTTCGGGGTATGGCTTGTTCTGAGTGCCGAGGGGACCGTGTATGTGGGCGCCCTGATTGGCTTCATGCTCCTCGCCAACCGAGTAGCCTCGCCCCTCATCCAGCTTTCCTACCTGGTTCAGCAATACGACGATGCGAGAATGGCGGTCAGCACCGTGTCGGGCTTGCTCAACAGGCCTGCCGAGGAGGCAGACAATCGCGACGGACTTCGATCTCCAGTGCGGGGCGAGATCGAGTTCAACAACGTTACATTCTCGTACCTGCAATCGCCGACGCCGGCCCTGAGGGGCGTCAGCTTCGTCGTCCCCTCGGGAAAGGTGCTCGGGATTGTAGGAAGGAGCGGCTCCGGCAAGACTACGATCACCCGTCTGCTGCAGCGGCTGCACACTGATTATTCGGGGCAGATCAAGATTGATGGAACGGAGCTCAAGGAGTTCGACGTCAATCACTTGCGCGCCGGGATGGGGGTGGTCCTCCAAGAGAGCTTCCTGTTCTCGGGCTCAATTCGGGACAACATCGCCATCGGCGAGCCAGGCGCACCGCTCGAGCGTGTGATCGAGATGGCTCGCCTCGCTGGAGCCGACGAGTTCATCAGCCAGCTTCCGCGCGGGTACGAGACTCAGATCCTCGAAGGCGGGAGCAACTTCTCCGGGGGACAGCGGCAGCGCCTCGCCGTTGCTCGCGCTCTGATGCGCAATCCTGGGATGCTGCTCTTCGACGAAGCAACCAGTGCACTCGACGTGGAAAGCGAGGCGGTCCTCATCGCTAATTTTCGGCGGATTGCATCGGGTCGGACGGTCATCATGATCTCGCATCGACTCGCGTCGTTGTCAGTGGCCGACAGCATCCTCGTCATCGACGGAGGGCTGGTTATCGACCAAGGCACCCACGACGAACTTCTCGAGCGGTGTGAAATGTATGCTCGCTTGTGGCGGCAGCAGAACAGGACGGCACCACGCCCGCCGGAACCGCGTGCCCTCGCCAAGGACGCCGTCCCGCTCCTGGCGAGGTCGGCGTAGATGGGTGCCGTAGGTTCTGGATTGCCAGCCACGCATGATCGCGGGAATCGTGCCCTGGCAACCTTCCAGTCGGAGGTTGGGGAGATCATGCAGGAGGGCGAGCCTCCCGCCGCCCGATGGGTTCTCCGTACGATCGTGGCCTTCGTGTTCACACTGATCGCGCTCTCGGCCGTGATGAGGCTCGATCGGGTCGTGACGAGCATCGGTGGCGAGGTCACCGGCGTGGAGCCCAACCTTGTCCTGCAGGTGCTCGAAGACTCGATCATCCGTAGCCTCCTGGTGAAGGAAGGGGACGTCGTTACGGGCGGACAACTTCTGGCGAAGCTTGACCCCACGTTCACGACTGCTGACGTCAATCAGCTTGAAGTGCAGGTTGCGGCAGCGAATGCGCAGATTGCGCGGCTTGAGGCAGAGCGCGCGGGTCGGGATTTTCAGATGGAAAGCGCTGGTGCGGGTACAGACGCATTGAACGGGTACATTGCGCTCCAGCGTAGCCTCTATGTGCAAAGGAAGTCGCAGTTCCAGGCTCAACAGCGAAGCTTCGATGAGAAAATCGCTCTGACGAAAGCCACTATGGATAAGACTCGCGAGGATGAGCGCCAGCTTACGGACCGTCTCGCGATCTTCAAGGAGATCGAGGCGATGCGCACGGCGCTTGAAGCCTCTAAGATCACGAGCCGCCTGCAACTGCTTCAGTCGACCGACCAGCGGATTGAGATCGAGCGCAACCTGGAGCTCAGCCGGAACAGTCTGCGTGAATCCGGCCATCAGCTCCAGGCGCTGATCTCCGATCGTGAGGCATTCAACCAGCAATGGCTCGCGCAGGTGGGACAGGAGCTGGTCACCGCTAGCCAGAGCCGCGACGCCGCATTGGAACAGCTGGCGAAGGCAAAGAGGCGTCAGGACCTCGTTGTTATGACCGCGCCAGAAAACGGGATCGTGCTGCGTCTTGCGAAGGTGTCGCAAGGCTCGATCCTGAAAGCCGGCGAGCAACTGATGCAGATCGTGCCGACCCGCGCTCCGCTGGAGGCAGAGGTCAAGGTCGCTGCGGGCGACATCGGATTTATACGTCCGGGGGACCGTTGTGTGATCAAGCTCGACCCCTTCAATTTTGTCGAGCACGGATGGGCGGAGGGACGTCTGCGCTGGATCAGCGAAGGCGTGTTCACGACCGACGCAGACGGGCGCCCCGCTCCAGCGTACTATAAAGCGCGGGTCACCATTGATGACCTGCAACTGAAGAACCTCCCGGAATCGGCGCGCCTGATTCCAGGGATGCAGCTTAATGCCGACATACATGTGGGCACGAGGACGGTTCTTGCCTACTTTTTCCACGGATTGATCCGCCAGTTCGGCGAGGCGATGCGTGAGCGTTAATCGCGGCACCGCTACGGAACGAAGCATCCTCGCCCGCCTCACAGGGGGCAGAGACTTCTTTTCCCGTCAGAGGCCGGACCGCGTTGTAGCGGCATATGATGCTGGGAACACGAGCGAGCTCCTGCGTCTAGCGCAAGGGGGAGGCCTGGAGGCTCAGTATCGGCTCGGCTTAGCTTACGCGACCGGGCAAGGCGCTCAGCAGAACCTCGCAGAGGCAGCCTTCTGGTACCGGAAGGCCGCAGAGGGCGGCCATAAGGAGGCTCAGTTCCAGCTTCATCTGGTCCTCTTACACGGCGGTACGAAACGAGGGGGGGCGAATGCTGGCTGGTACGCGGCGGCAGCCTCGGGGGCACCGGCGCGTACGGACGCATTGTCGGCGGCGCTCTTTCCTAATGGGCTGGCAATCTCAGAAGATCCCGATGAAGCTTTGAGATGGGGCTTGGCTGCCGCGAGCGCAGGTCACGTCGCTGCTCAGGCGAGTGTCGCGAGGATGCTGGCGGATGGGCGGGGGTGTCCTCCAGACCGGCAGGCCGCCCGCCGGTGGTATGAGGCCGCCGCCGAGGGAGCTGATCCCGACGCAGAATTCGCTCTCGGCGTGATTTACGCCAACGGCCTTGACGTTCCTATCGACTTCGAGCGCGCGGCTTCATGGTACAAGCGCGCAGTCAGGCAGGGCAACGTTCGGGCAATGACCGCTCTGGGCCTCCTGTATCAAACAGGTCAAGGGGTTGAGCGCGATCTCGAGCAAGCAGCTCGTCTTTTCAGGATCGCTGGTCGAAAGGGAGACCCGAGGGCCAACTACCATCTGGCGCTGTTGCATCTAAGTGGAGAGGGCGTCCCTGCCGATCTGGATCAGGCAAAATCCCATCTCGAGCTTGCCGCGATGCATCAGTATCTCCCGGCAGTGCTGGTGCTTGCGAGGCATAATCGAGCGGAAGGAAGAACGGGTGTAGCGATCACGTGGGTCAGGCCGGCCGCGGAGGCGGGTGATCCTGAGGCGCAGTGCCTTCTCGGCTCCCTTCTACTCGAATCCGGTCGTGCCAATCTCGAGGAGGCTCTGAATTGGCTCGGCCTGGCAGCCGAGAAGGGGCACATACAAGCCCAGGTCTTGATGGCAAAGGCGCTGCGAGAGGTACCCACACAACGAGCCAGCGCTGTTGCGCTGCTCAGCAAGGCAGCCGCCGCAGGATCTGCCGAAGCAAAGTTCATGCTGGCCGGGGAGCATCTCAAAGGCGAGCGTCTCGACTACGATAAGGCCGTTCGAGCCCTGCGGGAATCTGCCGAACTAGGGCATGTTCCCGCCATGATGAGATTGGGACACCTTTACTCGGAAGAGCGCGCCGGGGTCGACATCGACGGTCACCGGAAACAGGCTGCATACTGGTTTCAAGCCGCGGCTGATGCTGGCAGCCCAGACGCTGGTTTCATTCTCGGATGGCTTTATCTCGATGGGAAGGGCGTTGAGCAAAGCGACGAGCGAGCCGTCGAGCATTTCGTTCTCGCGGCTGACCGAGGCAACGTTCGAGCTGCGTTTCAGCTTGGCGCGATGTGCGCCTCGGGGCAGGGGACAAGAAGAAATCCGAAGCAGGCAGTGTATTGGTACCGAATTGCCGCAGCTGGAGGGGAGCGCCGGGCGCAGTACAATCTTGCATCCATGCTCGCTCGCGGCGATGGCTGTGTTCAGGACATCGAGGAGGCCGTGAACTGGTACGAGGCTGCAGCCGCGAACGGTCTGCCCGAAGCTCGCTCTGCGCTCGCCAGACTGCAGCGAAATCAGGAGATGAGCACAGCCGGGCTCCCGGGCGCGCAGGTCTCGGTCTCAGAGATCTCCGTTCACGATCGCGCAAGCTGACACGATGTGCCGATGCGATCTAGCGAAGCTCGCTGTGCGAACTGCACGCGCGAGGCGTGTCACGGAGAATGCCGCAGTGATCGAGATCAGGGTTCGATCAATGCATCGCTCCTGACCGCCGATCTTTGGCGCCACTGATGCCACCCGCACTCCGTAATCATCCGCGTACCATCGGCAACCGCGCTGCTGGGGCGGCAGATCGCGTGTCCCGCCAGCGTGGGCGAATCGTCGAGCTCTCGTCTGAAGGTATCGAAATTCAAGTCGCGCAAGGCGCTGATTTAGTAGGGAGGAGTGCCAAGCTCGTTCTCAACAAGCGTTTCCCTCTCACGATCGGTGCGGAGGAAACCATCGACGGGGCGGCGGCAGGCCTTGAGACGCGCTCCCTGAGTAAACGTGTGCCGTTCTCCGAACTGGTTGCTTCCGTACGTGGACATTTTCCGGATTGGACGCCGGCGGATGAGGGCGCGCATCGCCTTGAACTCTGGCGCGGTGAAAACATCGATGACTGGCTGGAGTTTTGCTATGCTCCGGCCCCCACGGGAAAGGTGGAGCTCTACTCGGCCGAACTCGTTCAGGGTTGGGCAGTCGATACGGTCAGTCCAAACATACCGGTCACCGTCGAGTTGTTTATCGACGGAGTTCGATACAGTTCCGTCCGGGCGAGCGGCGATCGCCCCGATCTCGTGAGGGCGGGCATAACGGCCCAAGGCGGTGGATTCCGTTTGCCCCTCTCGAGCTATGCACTTGGCGAAACCTCGGAACACGAGCTGGAAGTGCGGGCGGCCTATTCAAGGCAACCGCTCCTGAACGGCATGGTAAAGGCCGAGAACCTGCCCCCGCTCAAGCCCGTCGTGCCGCATCCGCTGCAAATGCCGGATTTCTCGCAGCGCGGCGTTACGATAATCGTGCCCATCTACAATGCGCCTGTCGAGCTTCGAGCGTGCCTTGCATCGCTCTTCCGGCACACAAAAGCTCCGGCTCGCTTGCTTCTCATCGACGATGCGAGCCCGGATCCTGAGATCTCATCTATCCTCCTGGAAGCGAGGCGCCGCGCGAACGTTCGGGTCCTGCGCAACGAGGCAAACGCGGGTTACACCCGGACGATCAACAGAGGCCTGTCAGAAGCGGGACGTGATGACGTCGTCTTGCTGAATTCGGATGTCGTGGTCACGCCCGGATGGCTCGAGAGCCTACGGGTGGCGGCCTACCTCTCCCCCGAGATCGCGACAGTCACTCCGGTCTCCGATAACGCAGGCGCGTTCTCCGTGCCTGAACCAAACGTGGCCAACCACTTCCCGCCGGAACTCGGCCCGGACGACGCTGCCCGCCTGGTCCGGCAGGAGGCAGCAGGCATCCTGCCCTCGGTACCGACCGGGAACGGCTTCTGCCTCTTCATCCGGCGAACATGCCTGGACGCAATCGGTGCATTCGACGACGCAGGCTTTCCACGGGGATACGGCGAAGAGAACGACTTCTCGATGCGGGCCGTGCGCGCCGGGTTTCGACATATCGTCGATGACCGCACCTTGATCCAGCACACGCGCTCGGCCAGTTTCGGCTCTTCGAAGTATGCGTATTTGTCGTCGGGACGACGCCTCGTCGACGAGCGATATCCCGAGTACTCGCATCTCGTAGATCGCGCGTTCAACGGGCAGGACGTTCTTGCCACACGCTGGCGCGTCCGGCGTGCCCTCGCCAGGTACAAGATCTCGCGGTGCAGGCCGAAGCCGCGCATTCTGTACGTGATATCGACCACAACGGGGGGAACGCCTCAGACGAACCTCGATTTGATGGCGGGGGTTTCCGACCGATACGAAGCCTGGGTGCTTCGCTGCGACACCCGCATTGTCGAACTAACGAGGTGCACCACGGGAACTCAGGAGACGGTCCGGCGAGTGAAACTCATGACCCGATTGGATCCGATAGCCCACGGAACGGCCGAGTACGACGCTATCATCGCCGAGTTCGCGTTCCTGTATGCGTTCGAGATCGTGCATATCCGCCACATAGCGTGGCACAGCCTGAACCTTCCGGCGATATTCCGAAGATCCGGCGCCGATGTCATTTTTTCGTTCCACGACTACTATGCGGTTTGTCCGACCGTGAAGCTGCTGGACGATAGGCGCGCTTTCTGCGGCGGCACGTGCACGGCCGGACACGGCGAGTGCATCCCGGAGCTGTGGCCTGCGCACGAGATGCCGCGGCTCAAGCATAGATACGTCACGGAATGGCGGACGAGGATGTCACGTGCGCTGAGTTGCTGCGACGGCTTCATCACGACGACCGCTCCCGCTTTCGACGTGATCTTCCGCAGCTTCCCCGATCTTTCGAAGCTGCCACACACGGTGATCCCTCATGGCCGTGATTTCGATGGGTTTGTTCCCCCGCGGCCGGCAGTAGCGCGATCCAGCTTGCGGGTCCTCATTCCAGGCAACATCTCCGTTGCCAAGGGAGCCCAGTTGATCAACGAGATCGCTGCCCTTGCTCCTGTGGGGGAGATCGAGCTCCATATTCTCGGCGATCAAGGCACCGTCAGGACGGGCCCTGGCGTGATAGCGCACGGCAAGTACGACAGAGCCGAGTTCGCAGACCGCGTGAAGGAAATTGCCCCAGATATGGGGGCGATATTCTCAATCTGGCCAGAGACTTACTCTCATACACTGACTGAGATGTGGGCCTGCGGCCTTCCGGTTCTTGGGTTGGACATCGGCGCCGTCGGAGAACGGCTGCGCCAAGCCGGGGCTGGATGGCTTCTTCCGGTTAGCTCACAACCGTCCACTATCGTCGCTGAACTTCGCCGTATCAAATCGGACGTTGCAGGCTTCAGATTAGCCGCTGAGCGGGTCGCATTGTGGCAGCTTGGAGAAGGAGCGCACAATAGTGTAGCGTCGATGGCCCTTCGTTACATTGAGTTCTATGAGCTAGTTCGTAAATCGCGGCTTTCGTTCGTTGAGCAATCAGCGGCCTAGTGACATCAATGATCTGACGCGTTCGTCGCGTGCAGGAAGAGGTTGAAGACGGCGCAGTTGTGGAATGTCATCGCCGCCAAGCTCCATGAGCGCTCGATCTTGGCGATGGACTGCCTCTCCTCGTGAAACATTGAGTTGGTCCGAACGATTCCGATCTCTGCCCCCGCTGACCGAGCGCGAAGGCAAAGCTCGGCGTCTTCGAAGTCCCCCCTCACGAAAAGGGGAGAGAAGCCGCCTATGTTCTCGAACAAGGTTCTCGAAATCAGCAGTGCCGCGCCGGTTACGAACTCTGTCGCGGGAATGCGCTCGACGTTCTCTGCTGTCCCGCGTGTCGGCCGCGTGCCCTTTCCCGGGTGGTCCAGAACATGGAGATTGCCGAACGGCGGGTGCTTCACGAGCGTCATGCCGTCATGCTGGAGACCACCGCCCGGATACAGCAGCCGGAACCCCACGACTCCCATTTCGCCACTTGCAATCGATGCTCGTGCAGTCGCTATGGCTCGGTCGTCGTGAACCGAAACATCGGAATTCAGCAGAAGTAGAACATCACCCGTCGCGACCAGCGAGCCGATGTTGTTTGCCGCTCCATAGCCGTAGTTCTCCGAATTTTCGACCAGTATGGTGCGGTGGCGTATGCGGCCCGCGTGGCGAGCAACGACGTCTCGCACTTCATGGGTGCGTTCGGGATCATCGCACACGATGATCATCTCATAGAGGCAGCTCGAAAGACGGGATTGCATCGCCAGAATCTCGGCGAGCAGCGCCGTATTAGCGAAGATTGGGACAATGACGCTGATTTGCGGCGTGGTCGTGCTGTCCGGATCGGAGATGGTTTGAACCTTGGCAGAATACCGGGCAGGCCTGCGGGCGCCGCAGAGAAGATGAGCGAGAAGTTTCTGAAGGGTGAAGGGGCGATCGATCTTACCTGCCGCGCTTGCCCACAAACGGGCGGTCATGGTTTCGGGAGAAGTCAGGCTGGGAAGTTCGAGCCGAGCAATCGGGGCTAGGCTGCCGGCTGTGAGCCGACATAGAACGAGCTCCACGGAGCGGTCCCGGCTCAACGGGGCCACTGCCGCGAAGACGGGCGTGCCAGAGCGCACGCTCTGCTTAGCTCCGGCGAACGCTATGCGGGATTGCGATGACGACGCTGCTGTCCCATCCGCGGAGAGGATGACAAGGTCGTCGGCGGGCAGTCCGGTGAGATGAAGCTCGAGCACAAGGGTCGATCCTACCCACGCTGCGGCCTCGGCGGAAATGATCGGCAGCTTCTCGTCTCGAAGGGCCGGCCCGCCCGCGAGGAGGGCGCGAGTGATTGGGTTTCGGGAGCGGTCGATCGCGCGACGAACGTCGAGCGGAGCATCCGCCATTTTTCTGGCGTCGCTAAACTCCACCGCAAAGACCTGAGGGTCGGTGCGGGAGGGCGGCGTGAGGCAGATCTCTACCTGGGTCCGGGAGAAAATGTCGATTGCGACGAGTGCCTCTCCCGCGATCGCGAGACATAAGCCTTGCTGGCCAGGATGGCTTGGCGGGTGTTCCCAGGGGAGAGTTTCGATCTGATGAGCGCCAATGGTTGCAAGGCGCCCATTCTCGTCAGAGATGCTGATGCTCTGGATTTGGCAAGCCGGCCCACCGACGGCGAGCAGATACGCGCCACCCCCGAAGGCGTAGGCCGAACGCATGACTGTCAGCCCTTCGGCGCCAGACAACTCACCCAAAGCGTTGGCTTGCCTTCTGTGCACAGGCATCAAGGCCCGCGCCCGTTTTCCGACTGGACGAAACGCCCCTAAGCCACTCGGGCACTGCCAAAGTGCCGGGCGGATGGCTGCTTGGAAGATGCCTGATCAGCCTGCGTGAAATGTGCTTCGAGCACGTCGCAAATCCGTCTGGCTGCCTGACCATCCCCGTACGGAGACACGTGCTTCGCCATTGATCTGTAGTGGCGCGGATCGGTCAGCAGTCTTGCGACCTCACGAACGATTGCGTTCGCATCTGTTCCCACCAGCTTGACGACACCCTGGTCAACCGCCTCCGGTCGCTCAGTCTCTGTGCGCAGTACGAGCACTGGCTTTCCGAGCGCTGGCGCCTCCTCCTGCAAGCCACCACTGTCGGTGAGCACGAGATCGGCGCGCGTCAGAGTTGCGACCAGATCCTCGTAGGAGAGCGGTTCGCACAGGTGTACACGCTCTTCAGCGGAGAGCGTAGCATAGGCCAGTTTACGCACGTTCGGGTTTGGATGAACCGGATAAACGAATTCGAGCCTCGGAAACCGCTCCAACAAGGACCGTACCGCGGCAAACATGCCGCGCATCGGATCGCCGAGATTCTCCCTTCGATGCGTTGTCAGGAGAACGACTTGGGCCCCCGGAGCGAATTGAAATGGCGGTTCGGGGCGTCGATCACGCATCCATAGTAGCGCGTCGATTACGGTGTTGCCGGTGACGGCAATCACTGGGTCGCTGACGCCCTCGTTTAGCAGGTTTTTGCGCGCGCTTTCGGTTGGAGCAAAGTGGAGACGCGTCGCCAAGCTCGTAACGACGCGATTGAACTCTTCCGGGAAAGGGTTTCCAGTGTCGAACGTCCGCAAGCCCGCCTCAATATGGCCGAATGGTACGTTGCGATAGAAACAGGCGACCGCTGTTGCCAGTACGGTCGTCGTATCGCCTTGCGCGAGCACGAAATCGGGCTTCTCGCGGGCAAGATACCCATCCGCTCGGAGGAGCAGCCTCGCGGTGAGAGAGGCTAGGCTCTGGTCTGGTTCCATCACGTCGAGGTCGTCGTCGATCTCGATGCCGAACGATCGCATCGCCTGGTCTAAAAGCGAGCGATGCTGCCCGGTTGCAAGGACCCGCACATCGGCCCAGGGCCTTTGGCGAAGTGCCATGACGACAGGCGCCATCTTGATCGCCTCGGGCCGTGTCCCGACCACACAGCAGACACGGCTTTTCTCGCCGAACGCCACCATCAAGCGTATCGCTCCGGCATCGGCCAAGTCAGGAGCGGGCGGCCTTCGACAACGAGCGAGAAGTAGGAGGCGCTCATGCGCTCAGCTGAAATGGCCCCGAGAAGACTTGGATCAGGTTGGCTAGCGGTTGCGGGGCGTGGCCTCTTGGCGGCGATCAGGTTGCGCATCGCGACAATCATCGCGTCCAGATTATTCGTCTGATCCATTTCGCTCAGCCGTATGATCATATCCGGTGTGAGGGTCGCAACATCTTGGTACGCTGGCGGAATGACCGTCACATCTGCTGACAGGATCTCCGCCTCTCGTGCGTTGCCAACATCTGTGAGTATCATGGGGCGACCTGTCGCAAGACCCTCGAGAACCACATTGCTGCAGCCCTCCTGCAGGGACGGCAACAGGATCGCGTCGACGGCTTCGCCATAGAAGGCGCCCATTTGCTCATGCGGTATTTGGGGGACGATTTGAATCTTGTCGTTGGCCGGCGAGGCAAGCATGCGATCTCTGACGAGGGAAGCGTATTGGGGATCGCCTCCGCCTCCGACGAGAAGAAGGCGCAGATTGGCCCCCTCAAGCGCCAGCCGCTCCGCCGCCGCGATCGCGACCAAGTGGTGCTTGTTGCGATGCAAGGATGCGACTGTGGCGAATACGAATGTCTCTTGAGAGATGCCCAGTGCGTTCCGAGTTTGAGCGCAGGCTGCGCTACGGAGTCCACTGAGATCGATGCCGTTCTGAATGACGCTGACCCGATCGCCGTCGACCCCGGCGCGAAAGCAGAAATAGTCCCGCACCCAGCGAGACACAGCCACGATGTCATCAGCCTCGAGGATCTGCTCCGCGCGAGCCGCGAACGCCTCGTCGTCCAGCCAAGTATATATGTTGTGCAACGTGTAGACAGTCCGCACCCCAAGGCGACTCAGTTCACGTAAGCCGAATGTCGAGTAGTGGTAATGCACCAGATTGATGCGGCGCTCGAATAATTCTGAGAGGAAGGCTTCCTCGTTGCCGTTGAATATGAAGACTTCCTCGCGTGCCACCTTTCTGGCAAGTTCACCGTAGTTGTTCGCCTCGATTAAAATCACCGACGGCACGCCGGCAGCCCTGTAAGCTCGGTGCAGGTTCAGAACGGTCTGCTCGAGCCCCCCTGTATCGAAGGCAGGAACCACCAGGGCAACCGATAGTGAACGTAGGGAGTTCATTGCACGAACCGTGCTGCGCGCGCTTGCGCGCCGTCGCGCCATTCGCCGAGCGCAGTCTCCGCATCGGTGACCTGTGCCGATAGCTCACTGAAGAGCTTTCGATTGCGAGCTGCCATTTCCATGCGAGCAGTTGCGTCCGGCCATCGGCCGAGCAGGAAGGTCTCCAACGGCACGTATGCCATTCCGCGTTCAACGAAATCGCCAACATGAGGACTGTCGAGCACGGGAATTACGCCGAGAGCCAAATATTCGATCAACTTGGTAGGGCAGGATACCCGATTGATTATAGATGTATCTCGCAGCAGAAGACCAAAGTCGCAGGTTTCCAGTCGGGAAAGTACCTCATCGTGCTCGAGAGCCTGGAGTACGATCCCGGCCTTACGATAATCGAAGGCCCGGTCGTTGAAAGCACGCTCGAGTTCCTCAATTTGGGGAGTGAAGATCGAGTGATCGCAGAACCTGTGCGTCGCAATAACGGCCTCTACGATCTTCCCGACTTGCTGCCAGGCCTGGGTGCCGCCAGCGTAGCACGCCCGAGGCCGCTCTTTGGGGCGAGCGCGCCTGTAGGCCCTCGCTGCGAGGTGCTGCGGCATGATCGGAAGCACAACCGGAGCAGTGTCGCGGCTGTCGTGCTTTTGCCCGAGATGCTCAGTCATGGGCAGGCCGACGCATACCACGCCTTCGAACTTGCGCCATGCCGTGCGCTCAAGAGCGTCAAAGGCTTGGCCTCGGTATGGGTCGCCCAGTAGATTCGTCTCCTCGGGCACTGCACCGTGAATATCGATCGTCGCGTGGCTTGCATGCCGCATAGCGGCGCGCCGAAACCCCTCCCATTCAAGCGATAGAAGGCTGTGCACGTAGATCTTCGAAAAATTCGCTACGGCCTCGATCAGTGCGCGCCCTGCGAGATCGGCGTCAGCGACCCACAGCGTCCAAACTCTATCGGCGATTGCGGTCAAGCTCGGCCGGTCCTTCTCGTCGGTGAGCAAGCGGACGTAGATGCGAGCGCAGGGCTCGAATAGACGGTCCATGGCAATGACGCGTTGGTTGTAGCCGTCCTTCTCATCGCAGGTGATCGGATCGAGGTTGGCGAAGACCAGGATTGCGCCGCTGGGCTCCATAGCCCGGGCGATCTGGTGCAGGATGCTTCCCGCCGATGCGAGCTCCTTTAGGTTGGCGCACCCCAACTCCTGTAGCGCCGCCCAGTAGGTTCTCAGCAGCCCCGCGTAGATCGCCCGAGTCTTGGGGGCGGGATCCCGGACGCGGTTGGACGAGAATCCAAACCTGAGGGTTTCGCGACTGCCCTTCGGGGCGGCTGGCCCTGCGACGGCGTCTCTGGCCAGTTGCTGGCGCAGTTCCCGGATCTCAAGGTCGCGGCGCTCGAGCGTGCGCCGGAGACGCGCTGCACCCGAAACATCGCGAAGTGCGTCTCGGGCGACTTTCAGAGCAGCTGCACTATGTGCCGCCATGGTGGCGCTTTGATACGCACAAACCGCTGTGTCCGCGGTGATAACCCGTTCAGCTTCGTCCTGCTGCCAGGACTGAAGAAGACCTTCTTCGCGCGAAACCGGCGACCGACCGTGTCGCCAGTCGAAACGTTCGAGATCGCGGAGGCGGTCAGGCAACTGCGCTGGCGACTCTGCTACGGTTGTGACCGGAACCAAGACTGCCCGCGCGACGCTCGACTCGAAACCGGCCGCATTCACCCGCAAAGAGAAGTCGGCCTCGGAGCTCACGACGCTAGAATACTCCGGATCGAAATAGCCTGCGCGACCTATCACCTCTCGCCGGAGGAGCAGACAGGACACGCTCAGATGCTCGCTAAGGAAAGTCCGGTTCCGCCATCCCGCGTTCCGGAGTTGAACATGCTCCTCAGCTGACCGCGCCATGTCGGTCGGCAACGGAACGTTCTGACCGGGCGCACCCCGATCCGTTACCGGTCCAACCACCGATTCGCAGGTGTCGATCAAGAGGTCGAGCGAGGATGGGGCAGGCTGAGCGTCTTTGCCGAGAAACCAGAGATGACTTGCCCGCGATTCGAGCGCTGATCGCGCTGCGATGTTAAGGGCCGCGATCCCGATCTCGTCGACAACGATCTCGTTGGCGAGCTTTCCGTCCCCGGCCTTGTCGTCGGGATTACGCACGACATAAAATCGATGTGCGACCCGCGGAGGCTGGCGGAGAAGCGCGTGGAGTGCGTTCGGGTATTCCCCCCCACATCCTCGAGCATCGACAATGATTGCTACCTCAGGATGCGCTAAGTCTATGCTCGACAAGTGCGGATGCGGTCGGCGCCCTTCCGTGCGGCCATGATGGATGAAGTGCGCGAGCGGTTGCGATCCCGCCTCTGCTACGTCTGGGTTCTCTTCGAGGTAATAGCTGGTCGAGAACGCGGAACTCGGATCTCGGCGCTCACGCCAGCCATGCTGCGCATAGTGGAGTAACGGCTCGACGCCTGCGGCGTCGACATCGCGGTACCGTGCCCGGTACCATTCGGGCTGAAACCACGGGTTAGGGCGCCGGCCCTGTCGCGAGCCATGCCGGAGATAGTGTCTGAGGGGCGATAATCCCGAACGTGCAACGTCCGGATATCGCGACACGTACCATTCTGCGATAAAGAGGCCGGCATACGCGTTCGCCCCGGACAGCCGTCGTCGTGCCCCGGGGATCGGCCATTGCGGTGAGAGCCGACGAAGCTTCGCGAGAATTCCCATCAGGTGCGAGGTGACTGTTAAAGCGGACGAGCGGACATCTTAGGAAGCTCGCCTAGGGTATGGTTAGTCGAGTGTCAAACTTCCGGATCAACGGTTTTCGCAAATTCGTTTTCATACCAAACCGGCTCGTCAGAGTCTTTCGAGCCCCAGGCAAGACAGTAGAATTCACCTTCGCCTGATGGCTCGGTTTCAAGGTGAACGAAATGTCTTGAGGACTTGGCGCGCAGCCATGACCTGATCCGGGCTTCCGAGAATGGCGACGGATGCATTCGGCGATGCTCCTCGTCCTGCGGCACGTCGGACCGACTCAGATTGACTTGGATGAGGAAGCGGCCGCCCGGCGATAGCTTGTTGAAGAGCGTATCGAACCACCACGCCGGATCATCGGTGTGGTCGATGACGTTATGGCAGATGGCCAGGTCGAAGCCCCCGGGAAGATCCGCGAGCACCTGCCTGTCCGACTCGTATCGGATGTTCTCGTTCCTGCAATGCGCGAACAGGCGCGCGTAAGCTGGATTGAGTGGATCGAACGCCACTCGCTCTCGACCCGGTAGAAACTCGATCATGCCAAGTGGCCCGCAGCCGAGTTCGATCAAGCGCGATTGATGGAACTCGGATCGTGACCAGCCCGTCCTGTAGAAGGTCGACAACATCAGATGTTGCTGGTGAAACGGGAATAGGCGTGGGTCTCTATTGCCGTACCCCTCGAACGCAACCCAGCGCCAGAAGGCAAGCTCGCGCAGCTGTGCCTCCCGGTACCGCGAAAGTCTCGGAGGAGAGGCGGAAAAGAGCTGCTCGATTGCCTGGAGATCGCCCGGGTCGATATCGAGGCCCAGAGGATTTTCGGTGGCAGCGATGGAAAGCCGTGCCTCGAGGCTGCGACGCAGGCGTCGCTCCTGAAGCATGTGGGTTCCGGTGATGTCGATCACCGCTTGCGAGAGAGTCTGAAAAACAGCGGCTCGTTCTTCCGCGTTGCTGCCCATAATCATCCCCGAGTGGGTGCGCCGATTGAACGGGCATGTGAAATGGCTGAGAGATAGCTATCGACCATGCGAGGGACCGAAAACTCGTCGGACAGCCGAGAACGCGCCAGAGCGGCGCCTGCCATCGCGCTTTCCCGATCGCGCGCGATGTCGCTAAGGGCGGCGGCAAGCGTACGCTCGAAGAGCGGAACCGGGCGGCGGAGAGCATCCCACATTCGCCCATTCGCCATGCCGTCGACCGAGTCGAGGGCGGGGATCAGCCGAATGCCAGACGACCGGCTCGCCAGGTCGCGCGCCGATCCGACATCCGTTACGACCGCCGGCATTCCGAGCATCGCGGCCTCCAACAGGCTAATGCTCCAGCCCTCGACGAGGGAGGGGAGTACGAAACAGTGATGGCTGCGCATCAGTTCGTGCACCGCCGACCGATGCCCGCCGGGGATGATTGCAACTCGATCGGCGAGCCCGAGGCCGCTCCGCAGGGCGGTCACCTCCTCGAAGAAGGACTCGTCGGCTGCCGCGCCAATCAGGGTGAGGTGCACGTCCGGAACCTCCCGGGCCACCGCCGCAAAGGCACGCAACAGGCGGTCCTGAAGCTTTACCCTGTTGAAAGTCGCAACATTCAGAAACGAGAAGCGATCCGGGCCAGGCAACGGACCGTCCCAAGCTATCGTTTCGGCGCGATTGGCCGCTGCGCCCGACAGCGTTGTGCCGTTTGGAATGACGACAAGGCGCGAGGCGTCAACACCGAAGGTTTTTCGCCCGTATTCTGCCACCTGGCGCGAGACCGCGATCACAGCCGACATGTGGGACAGCTCGGAGCGTAATTGTTCGTGTCGAGCCTCGTCGAACCAGATGTAAGCGTTGTGCATCGTGTAGATTGGCACGGCGCCGGCACTGTGGATTTGATCCGCTGCCAAGGCGCAATGATGATAATTGACGACGCCAACTCCGGTTTGCGTGACGTACTCGACGAGCCTGTCGGCCTGTCCTTCGAGAGCGACAAGATCGATGGTCTGCTCCGCACATATAGTCTGCAGATCGTGCGGAACGTCGCCGTGGGCGACGGCAAGGGTGACGCGGCTGCCGGCCTGTTGCAGGCCCGTGCAGAGGTCAACGACGACCTGCTCCATTCCGCCCTTACCCCAAGCCGGCAGAACGATCATCGCGCGGAGCCCCGGCGCATTCGTCACAGGGGCGGCGGGCGGCTTCGTTGCGAGGACATGCCCGCTCGCCTCCAGCCCGCGTTCATGGAGGCGCAGGGCGCAGGCATGTGCCAGCGCGTCGGGCATGTCGTCAGGCGTGCCCGCAAGGAGCCGTACGTGCCAAGGAAGATCGCACCTCTTGAGCCAAAAAAAGGTAAGATCGTCCGGCACGACGACAATATCCGCGGTGCTCACCACGGCCAAATCGACGATTCTGAGCGCAACGTCGATGACCAGCACACGCACGCGGTCGACGGACGGGCCGATAGGCCTTGTGGCCACCAATTCGGTGTAGAGCAGAGTCTCGACAGCCTCCGTCACGCTATCCCTGTACTGATCGGACGGCCGCCACGATGACCTTAAGGGGGGAGCTAGGCTTTCCGACTGTTTTAAGAGTGTCGATCGCCTATCGCGATCTACGGACAGCAGCCGCTCAACATTGCCGCGTATATTGAGCTCCTTGGCGCGGGCATTCAGCGTATTGTCGTGGACTCGGTACTTGTAGAGGGAGTCCGGCACGTGCACGAACGCCGTGACGGTGTTCATGCGGAGCCAGAAGTCATAATCCTCTCCGCCGAACAGATTCTCATCATGGCAGCCCACAACCGCGTGTATGTCCGCCCGCCAGAGAAAGCTTGCGCCCAGGAAGTTGTCCTCGCTCGCGTGGAAGTTGTCGACCGCTACGAACGCCGGCAATCGGACGGAAGACGTGCCATCCATCCGATTGTGCTCACGCCATTTTGGGTCGGTAAGCGGCGCGCCGCGGTCGTCGATCGCCTCATAGTTGGAGTAGGCAAGGCCAGCCGTCGGACTCGATTCAAGAGCTCGAAGCAGCACTTCCAGCTGGTGAGGCAGCATTACGTTGTCGGCTGATGTCCAGGTCAGGAACGAGCCGCGGGCTCGTCGAAAGCCATTGTTCAGAGCGGACGGCAGACGCTGGTTGGGCTGGTGAAAGAGGCGGACGCGAGGATCGTGAGCGAAACGGGAGACCGCATCGGCAACATCGTCCTTCGACCCGTCGTCGACGATGATGAGTTCCCAGTCGGAATAGGTCTGGGCCAGCACGCCTTCGACTGCGGCCGCAAGGTAGTTTGCTTGATTGTAGACCGGCAGGACGACACTCACCAGGCCCGGCACGCCGCCGGACAAGGAGGCGCTCGCGCGGCTCATCTCGGTCAGCCGCCGGCGCGAACGGGCGGCGGTGAACGGTTTCAGGCTCGCCGCCCCGGTGGCCCCGACCTCGTTCGCCGACGATCGGCGATCGGGTCCGGATGAAATCGCGGCGGGGCGAGCCAACGCGGCTGCGAGGCGCTCCTCGAGAACCCCGCGGGCACTTTGCGCCTGGATCCGGATCAACTGCTCGGTCTCGAGCAGCTTTTCTGCCGCATCGAGCCGTTCGCGCAAGTCTGCGCAGGTTTGTCGGGCCTCCAGCTTCGCGGTCCGCTCCGTATCAGCATCGGCGAGAGCCGCCTGCCGAGCTGATTGCGCGGTTGCGAGGTCAACTCTCGCCGCGGTGGCAGCGGCCTGCTCGGTCTCTGCGAGCCGCAGCGCGCCGTCGAGTTCCGCACTAATGAGCGCCCGTCCCGTCCGCTCCGCGGTGAGAGCAACGCAGAGGGCTTCCGACCGAGCCGTCGCTTGCTCCAAGCGCCTTTCAAGCTCCCGCTGATCGACGCGTTGCGCAGTCAGCGCGATCTCCCGATCCGCTGCCGGTTTTAGCTCTCCAAGAGCACCTGCCGTCGCCGTCGGGATCTCGCCGCTCAACAGTGCAGCGAATGTCTCGCTGCCAAATAGCGGCCCCGCATCTGGTCCTTGGCGAGCGATCGCACCGAGGAGTAGGGCGGCACCCCGGGACCCGACAGGGCGGAGGCCGGTCGTGGTCGATGTGAACTGTTCCCAAATCCTTCCTTCGGCATGCTCTGCTTCGACCTGGAGCCGCAGGTCGAATCGCTCCGGCTCAGCGGCGAGCATATCGAGTTGCTCCCGCAACTCGTCGCCAGAGATCGTCGGCATGCCTCGTCCGGAGAAATTTGTTCTCGCGGCAGCCGTGAAGCCCTCACGGTGAAGCAGTCCTTTTACACCGTCCGCGCCGACGAGAAGCGCCGGCCGACCCGCCGCCCCAGCTTCGAGCACCACCCGGCCCATGCCGGCTACCAGAGAGTATCCAGACAGCAGCCGCTCGATCTCGTGCGACCACCCCATGTACTGACCGCAGGCTCTCCCGGCCGCGGGCATCTCGGCGAGGATCGTCTCACGAGCATCACCGTCCCCGTAGATGTGTAGAATCTCCGGGGCAAGGACATCACACTTGCGAAACAGGTCCGCGAGACCGGGAAGCCGTGCTTCGTCGAGTCGTGAGATGACTGCAACCGAGCGAGCGGTCGTTCGCCCAACCGCTGGCGAGATCGCGACGGGGTTTCCCAAAATCTCGCACGCCGTAGCTCCGCAGAGGCGTGCTGTCACAGCCGCCTCTGGAGAAACGCAGACCACGCGGCCAGCGCCGGGCAACACATGGTCCCGCAAGAGTATGTCCCATGCGGGGCCGAAAGGTGCGAGGAGGGATAGTGGCGCGTGAACGGTGCAAACGAAGCTTGAGCGCGCCTCGGACGCGGCAAGGTAGCCAACGACGTAGCTTGAGAAGGGGTGGGCATGAACTAGTGGAATGTCGTGCTCTTGCAGGTACTCCGCTAGTCGTTGGGTCGAGCGAACGATCGCCTTCGCAGGCGCGAACGGCCCCATCTCCAGCCCGGTCACGAGTTCCGCAACGCCCACCGGCACGAGCGCCCCTGGGGCGATGTTGCCGACGCCGAGGTGCACCTCGATGCCTCGCCCGCTGAGTGCTCGGATCTCGCTCGCGATATGGGTCTCGATCCCGCCTCGCGTGAAAGCGTCGACTAGAATAAGGATCTTGTTCATGCCGCCTTGCTTACGCCTCCCGCGAGTGCCGGATCCGTAGTGGGACCTAGGCTCGGCTCATCGGGCGCAATGAGCGCCGGGTGCGCTCATGAAAGTGTGAAACGCTGGTCAATCCGGTCGGCTCACCGAAAACTTGCCCCATGGCCAGCCCGTTCGTAGGGCGATTCCGCGACTCCATTCCATAACCCAACACAAGTGACAACCCGCGCGTACGTCTTCGCATGCTGCCACGCCACGGTCGTCGTAGAAGTTCAGAAGGTAGGCCGGCGACGAGTCCGTCGTCGAATAAAGTGCCCGAAACCAATCCGCTGTGAGCAAGGCGTTGAGAAACTGGTTTAGGTGAAACGACCCGCGGCGACATTTTGAGGAGGTCGGCGCTTTGGATGGCGCAAGGGACCCGGTTGCGAATGATGTCGCGATGTAATCTGGCTATCGCATAGAATGCCTGAACCAGAAGGGGAATGATGAAGAGCATTCGTCAGAGGTTCGGCGCAGCCGCAACTTGTGTGATGGCGAGCTAGATTGTGCTTTCCGCGTTGTCCCGACCTCGGGTTGCGCGGCGCTGATGGATAGGTGGCCGGGTTCTTGTCGCCATCTTATCGTAAAGCTTGAGTTGCGCGGGCAGGCAGACCCGGCGCAGATCGTAGCGATCGAGGATGGTCTGGCGCGCCTGCCGTCGGAGTTCGCGAAGCGAGCTACGGTAGCGCACGGCATAGTCTAGCTGTCGGGCTAGTGCCTCGACGTCAAAGAAATCAACGAGCAGGCCATTGTGTCCATCTTCGATAACCTCTTCGACCGGTCCCGTCCTCGAGCCGATTATGACGCAACCGATCGCCATTGCCTCCAGCAACGACCACGAGAGTACAAAGGGGTAAGTCAGATATACGTGGGCCGAAGAGACTTGAAGCAGGTTGATGTACTGCCGGTAGGGCAGGGGGCCTGTGAAATGTATGCGGGAAAGATCGAGTTGCCCGCGCAACTCGGTCAGCATTTGATCGCGGTATGTGGCGTAACCCGTCGGCCGGCGTCCATAACTAACGCCGTCGCTGCCAACAATGACGGCCTGAGCGTCAGGGTTGCGCTGCTGCAAGCGAGCAAGCGCTCGCATGAAGACGTGGAACCCGCGATAAGGCTCGAGATTGCGGGCTGAGAAGGTGATGACTGGATCTCCGCTCGTGAGGCGGATTCCGGAGCCGAGGGCGATCTCGGAGTAGTCGACCGGCTGCGCTGCCTCCGCGTCGATCCCCTCGTGCAGGACCTGCAGGTCCCCCCCTTGCGACGGAGGAAAGAGGGATCGCTGCCATTCCGTAGGTGTTACGCCGACATCCGCTGCTTCAAGCGCAAGTTGGATCGGTGCGTTCATCCCACGAATTCGCCACGGATCTCGCGCAGTCGGTGGAAACTCTGGGTCGAAGGTGACGTCTGAGCTAGCGTAACGGTAATAATATTCGAAATAGCCCAGGAGCGGCGTACCTGGCCAAACGTCCTTGATAAACAAAGTCTCGCCCCAGCCGGTGTGACCGACGACCAGGTCGGGCACTAAGCCATTTTTCTTAAGCTCACTGCAGATCTCGGCGACTGCTTCTCCGTTCCGGACGGCCGCCTCAAATGTTCTCACGAAGGGATGGATGCCTGGCTCTGGCGGGGGCGATTTGTACTGCAGGCTCTTTATTCGGGGGTGAACCCGTCTCCCCCTTTGGGACACGGCAACAACCTCGTTCCCCCGGTCCGCGAGAATGGAGCTTGTATGTAGGAATTGACCGGGGAAGTTTTGATGGAGAAAAAGATATCTCACCGTCTATCGTCACACGTCACGGCCGCAATGGATCCGGCGCGAGAAGAGCAGGACCAAGTTCTACCGCACACGAGGCGAGATCCAGATCTTAATGGCGAGAAGCGGATCATTGGCAATTTCGGAACGGCAAAGCTCGCCGTCCCGAAAAATACCGCTCTCCCTGGCGCCGAGGAAAAAGCCTCCATACGAGACTTCGTAGATGTCCCGCGCCGGACCGGCGAGACGAAGTGCGAAGCCCAGAACAGGCCGTCCCTGGCGTCGAGTGCCGGAGTATGCACCGCCCTGAACCCACTTCCCTTCCTTCCCGCCCGACCCCAACGTTCTGTATTCGAGGTCGGATGGTTGCAGCACCTGCGAGGGGAGAAGCGCTAGGCCCTCGATCCACGCGCGCTGACTTGGATCGCCAATCCAGGATCCGGGTTCCACGGCGAGTCGCCTGTCTCCAGCCCTTTGGATGTGAAGCAGGGCACTTAACGGGACATCGTTCAGAGCGGCGGGCCGTCTGACCAGGAAGGGTGAAGTTCTCGCGGGCGCGGCCCCGTTGGGCTCCTTCCTGACCTGCGAGGGCACCGGAGCGGCCGGAAGAACCGCGTTCATTCTAGGCGCCGGCGCGTCGATGCGGAAAGCGTCGCTACCGACATTCTCCAAGCCTTCGTCCAGCTTCAGGATCTCGATCGGAGCAGGGGCTATGCCGTGGCCCTGCCGCTCGCCGAAGCTTGTGACCACAACAGTGCCGGTGCTTCCATCAACCCGAACCACGGCAGCCCCGCCTGTGTTCTCCAGCCAAGCCGCGCCTTCTCCGGGATGGGATAGCACTTCAACATGAGTTTGCCCCGGCGCCGGCGCGATCTGGCACGCTGGTAAGGGGATGCCTTGGACCTCGTATTTTGCGTCGGAGCTTGGTCCAACTCGGATCGCGTAGAGTCCTGGCGCAAGACGAACGAGGCGAGCCCGGCAGTCGTTCACGGGTGATATGTCGAACCGAGATAGCCGGCGTTCGTCTCTGTGGCCAACCGCGTCAAAACCCTGCTCAGCCGCTGAGGCAAGGTGCCGTAGATCCCGTGACATCAAAGCCGCTCGAAGTCGAATCTGGAGGGTCGTACCTTCCGTAAAGTGGTATGGTCTAGGACGCAATTAGCGATCGACGGTTGGCGCTACAGCCGGGAAGCGCTCACGCACAACCTTTCAAGTCCACTAGGCAGTGCCGTCGGGCCGGCATACATCGCGTTTCATGAGAGTTCTGATCATGGCTCACGGTCACCCGGAGCGGTTTCCGGGAGGCGGAGAGATCGCAGCCTACCGGCTATTCAGCGCGCTCAAGGGGGTCGAGGGCTGCACGACCATGTTCGCCGCGGCAGCGCCGGTCGACTTTGTGCGGCAGTCCGGAGAGGTCGAGTTTTTTGAAGGGCGGTCGGACGAAGTATCGATAAAGACTAAAATGAGTGATTATTTTTCACTCGATGCGAGGTCGGCCGTTCAGGCAAAGGCGATCTCGCTTGTGATCAAAGCATTTGATCCCGATATCGTTCATTTCCATCACTACATGCAGTTTGGTGCGGACGTATTTCGTAGGTGTCGCGAGGATGCGCCGCGCGCGAAGATTTTACTTACCTTGCACGAATTCATGGCGCTCTGTCATCACAATGGGCAGATGGTGACCCGTCCTGATTTCAGTCTTTGTACGAGGCCTGATCCTCACGCGTGCGCGAATTGTTTTCCGGAGCATAGTCCCCTGGCGTTCGCTGGGCGGGCGGGGTATCTGCTTGAAAGCCTCGCGCCGGTTCACCGCCTCATCGCTCCTAGCCGCTTCCTGATGGAACGCTATGTCAGTTGGGGCATCGAGCCGGGAAGGATCACCCAGGTCGACAACCTCCCCCCGGTGTTCGCGAGCGGACCGCCGCCTCCGAGGCGGCTCGCGACCGGTGAGGGGCGTCGCAAGTTCGGGTTCTTCGGCCAGGTTACACCCTACAAGGGCCTCCTTCGACTGCTGAAGGCACTCTTGAGTGCGCAGGAGAGCGAGACCCGTATACGATTTCCGGCGGAGGTCTCAATCCACGCGGCAAACTTGACGCTTAACACCCCGGAATTGCAGTCGGCCGTTGCTGCCGCGGTCGCTCGCGCTAACGGGCGGGCGCGCTTGCGGGGAAGCTATGGAGCAGACGAGTTGCCGGAGTTGATGGCGGATGTGGACTGGGTGATCGTTCCGTCGATCTGGTGGGAAAATTCGCCTCTGGTGATCGAGGAGGCGCTGGCGCTCGGTCGACCGGTGATCTGCAGCGGCATCGGCGGGATGGCGGAGAAGGTCAGGCCCGGGATCGACGGCCTGCACTTCCCTGTCGGGGATCACGTCGCCCTCGGTCGCCTCATCGCGGATCTCGCGATCGACGTTTCCGTCTGGGATCGAATCCGCGCCACGATGCGTCGCCCTCGGCCCGATCGACATTCCCTCCGGCCCCATCTCGATCTGTACAAGGAGGTCCTTCGTGAGCACAGGACTTAAGAGCAGGAACGTGGCTGACCGCTGATGTCAAATCCCTCTCAACGTGAACAGAAGGCGGCATCGGTGCCGAGGTTGCCGGGAATCAGTTATCGAACGCTACTCGATCTGATTCATCAGGCTCGATCACCTCAGTTGTACTTCGAGATTGGAATCGGCACCGGCGCGTCGCTGGCGTATTCCAGATGCAGCTCGATTGCCGTCGATCCAGACTTCCGCCTCAGAGCCGATGTGATCAGCAACAAGCCGGAGTGTCACCTGTATCGGCAAACCAGCGACGACTTCTTTCGGCTCTCCGAAAGCCGGGTGCTGTTCCCACGACCCATCGATCTCGCCTTTCTAGATGGGCTGCACTGGTTCGAGGTCCTGCTTCGAGATTTCATCAACACGGAGCGGTTCTGTGCACCGGACGGGTTGATCCTGCTGCACGACTGTCTTCCGTACTCGGTGGAGATCGCGGAGCGGATTCATCAGCCTGAGCAACGGTCCGACCAGTTGCGGCGGATGCACTGGGCGGGAGACGTCTGGAAGCTTATCCCAATTCTATCGACATATCGCCCGGATTTGCGAATGGTGTCGTTCGACTGTCCTCCGACCGGACTCGTTACCCTTCAGGGGCTGAACCCTCGGTCCACGATCCTGCGAGACGCCTACGATGACATCGTGCGCACCTTCCAGGAGCTCGAACTCGCCGAGTTCACCATTGAACGCTTGTTCGAGATCAGCAATGTTAGGCCTTCGCGGGGGATCAAGACGCCCGCCATGGTCGCGGAGCGCCTGGGCTGATCGGACGGGTTACTTGGGCTCGATCAACAGCCGGGTCGCCTCGTGACCAAGATGAGGGCGTTGTCGACATCGTTGACTGCGTGCGGAAGCTCCACGAGGACGGCTGCGTGTCCGCTATTGCGCACGAACGCGAGGTAGTCATCTGACTGCGCGAGGGGGATATCTTCGATGATGTAGACGCCATCATGTTCGAGTCGGCCGATCGAACTCTCGAATGTCAGCCGCGCTGCGTCGAGAGTATGCAGCCCGTCGTCGATGAAGATGTCGAAGGTGATGGGGCCGATAGCTCGCCAGAGGTCGTCGAATGACGATCGATCCGTCTGGTCCACAAAAAAGGTCCTTATTCTATCTTCGGTGAAGAGTATGCCTCGGTCGATGTCCGCGCCGTAGACCGTCGCGGATGGGAAATATTCTCTCCAGGCGCGTAACGATGCGCCTGGCACGCCATCTTTGCCCATGTTCGACGGAATCGATATATTGTTGGTACCAAGTCCGATCTCCATGAGGTTCGAAACCGGCTTGCGGTGGCGACGAAAGATCTCCGCGTAGAGACGCGCGTAGTTGTGCCAGCCGGCTCCTTTGTCGCTGCCATGGCGCATGAGGAGAAGCGAGAGATCGTCCAATGTCGAGCTACGTTCCACTTCGGCCTGGTACCGGCGGAGGGTGGAAGCGAAGAATACCTCTCCCATGTTGCAGAAGGTGGCGCGGATTTTTGTTAGGTCGATAATATGGGGTGCGATACGTTCTTCGAACAGACGGCGGCACCTGTGGCCGGCTGCAGCGCTCAGCATAAAGCGTCCAACTGAGGCGTCGACATGCCGGATGTGGTAGGCGTCGGTTGGGCGGAGGGCCGCCTCGAGTTCGCTTGCAGCCGCGGGTGCGAACCAGAAGCCGGGCCAGAGCTCTTCACCGCCCAACCGTTCCAGCCTCAGCCGAACTTTCCGAGCGACAGCTTCGTCTCTTTGGCTGAAGGAGGCTAGATACGGCGCGCCGGGGTATGCGCGATGGTGGTCGGTTCGTGTCTTTGCACGAGGAGAGACTGACCTCGCTGTATCGTGTTGGTGAAGTAGCCTCTCCGCGGAAGAGACAAGGCTGTGGACAGTCGAGGAAGTGACCGGTCCCTGAGGCGGTGCCATTCTCTCAATCTCCCTGCGCCAACTTGTGGACGCCTCGGTGTCCGGCGGAAAACCGACAGCCTGCTCAACTCGCATCTCCATCGCGCGATGGGAGGCTCTGGTCGCCAAGATCCATTGGGTTTGGCCGAAATCGACATCGAGCTCGGAACTCACCGAGTGAGAGAGAGCCACCTGTCCAGCCAGGAGACCTCCAGCCTGAAATTGCTGTGCACGGTAGGCGGCGCATCATACGCTCGGCCGAACACAGTAGAGAAGCGTGCACCCGTGATATTCGCGAGGTCCCAAAAAAAGAACTCGCCCGGGGCGTTCGGAGACAGGGAGAGGACGTCGACGGGGCTTCTTGCCCAGATAAGGTTTGTGAGGGCCGCCCCTGAGACACCCACGATGTACCGCGCTTCCGCGAAGGTGCGAACCTGTTCCCGAAAGGCCATCTGTTCCGGATGAACGATTTCAAATCCCTCATCGGCTAGCCGGGACGCGATTTCGTCCTCATTGAGCAGCCGCCGCTTAAGGTGGTCAGGACGCCGCACATACAGGCGGCGCTCCCCAGAGAGCGGGCCCGCGGCCGCCCTGGCGCGAGACACGAGATCCCTCACGCCGGCGGCATCATGTGTGTGGCTGTGGATCGAATTCGACGTCATGAACATCAAATCGTCGACGACGACCGCATCGTTCGAGAGCCAGACCACGTCCTCGCGTCCTATACCATAGAGCGCGAGCGTATCGAGTCTGAGATCCGACATGCTGATCGGGTGCGTAGGGACACCGAAGCGGAGATGCGCCTCCGGAGCCGCCTGCCTGAAGTCCCGGATGCGAGGGAGAAGCTCGACGAGCCAGTGGCCGAAGTTCATGTCACCCGGCTTCCTGAGCAGAGCCAACGTGCCTTCGATCCGCTTGTGCGGCTCTCGTGAACCGCCCGGGACAACATTTCTCAGGAGGGTTTCGGGTACAACCCGGCCCTCGGCCGTTACGACGGCGCCGGTGTCGTACACCACGGCGTCACGAAGCCGGTGGACTTTCGAGTCTGGCAGGGAAGACCGGCCGCTGCTCCAGACTGACGTGTTTCGCTGGCCTCCGCTCACGTCAGCGACGTCGATGTTGTGGAAGAAGGGCGTGCGTCGCTCGTACTGTTCACGAACGATCACGTGCTCGGCGCTCAAACCATTCAACCCGGTCTCCTTAGCGACCATTCAGACATCTTTCCTGGCCTTGTTGCGCTCTGCGCGTCATCTAGTCAGCGCCATCCTCGTGAGCAATCGGACCGTGCCGACCCTTCGACAGTCCGGGGGGAGGGGGGATCGTCCGCGAGCCGGGCCCCTCGCAGGGCAGATCCTGGAGACAGCGCCCTTCAACCCACTCGTTTGGACTATTGCAGCCATTGCGCTGCGCGGGAGCACGCCGTGGTTACAACATGAAACAACTTCGCGCATGACACCGTCCGGTCGGGCGGCGTAAGGATTTCAGCAACCTTACTCAATCGTAGCAGGCGGTCATGGCCACAATCCCCGGCGGCACGCAGATTCCCGGAACGGCAGGTCCGGATGATGTCACGTTCACGGGGCCGGGTCAGAACTACTATGAGGCCGGAGCGGGCAATGATACCGTCCGGGGTGGAAATGACGGGAACTATTTCAACCTTGGCGAGGGCGATGACTTCGCAATCGGGGGAACGGGTTCCGACACCATTATCGCCGGTACTGGCGATGACTATGCGGAGCTTGGGGCGGGAGACGACCTCTTCGTCGGCGTGGAGGGCAACAACTATGTTGCCGCCGGTGAGGGTAACGACAGTGTTTTCGGCGGCAGCGGCCAGGACACCGTGTTTGCCGGTGAGGGCGATGACTACGTTGACGCTGGTGCCGGAAACGACTTCATCAACACCGGCGAGGGGCGCAACTACGTATACACGGCGTCCGGCAACAATACCGTAATGGGTGGGTCCGGTAATGACACCGTCATCAGCGGCGACGGCAACAACTATATCGAGACCGGCGATGGCAGCAATCTGGTCGGGCTCGGGACAGGCAGCAACTACGTGGCTGCAGGCGCGGGTGCGGATTCAGTGTTCGGCGGATCCGGCAATGATACGATTTTTGCCGGCGCCGGGAATGACTATATCGACGGGGGATCCGGTTCGAACTTCATCAATGCTGGCGAAGGCGACGACTACGTCGCTGGAGGTGCGAGTGCGGATACGATCATCGGCGGCGCCGGCAATGACACTGTGTTCAGCGGCGACGGCAACGACTATGTCGAGGGTGGTGCAGGTATCAATTACCTGAACCTCGGAGGGGGCGACGACTACGCTGCCGGCGGAGAAGAGGCCGACTCGGTAATCGGGGGCTCTGGTAACGACACAATCTTCGGGTATGGCGGCGACGACTACGTCGAGGGTGGCGACGGTAACGACTTCATCAACGGCGGCGCGGGTAACGACTACCTGTTCGGCGGGATCGGCAACGATACGATCTACAGCGGGACCGGTGCGGACACTCTGATCGGCGGCGGGGGAGATGATCTGTTCGTACTTGATCAAGGTGCACAGCTACTCGCCTACACCGGCGACAACGCTGGCAATGACACGGTAGTTGGGTTTGATCAGGCCGGGGGCGATCGGATTTCCTTTGCAGGCGCGGACAGCGCGGCAATCGAAAATGTTGTGTCGACCGCTCAGGTTTCGGGTGGTTCGACCACTATCACGATGCCGGACGGCACGACTATCACGCTTCTCGGCGTGACCAACCTGAACAGCGGCTTCTTCAGTTAGGGCTTACACCCATGGGGCTGGCTGGGCGGTGTTCCCTGGCCGGTCCCCAGCGTGTGGCCCAGGCTGAACGTTACTGCATTGTCGGCCTCGTCTGACCCCGTTTGTGGTCCAGAGTCTATGCAAGTCGCCGGGCTTCGGTAGCTTGGTTGGATACGCGCTCGGGGTCGAACCGCCGAGTGCGGGCGGGGTCAGTCTTCGCTGTAGTTTGTCCTCCATTCCTCGATCCGGTCGCGGGGATCTCCATCGACAGGAACCATGGCGCGTTGCGGCATGCCATACGCAGGCGGCCCTCGAACGCCTCGGTGTCGGCATTTTTGTCTGTTTTGTAGCTGGGAGAAGGTTGATCTCGACGCGGTTGAGATACGCCCCTCGCTGAAGCATTGCTGCCAGCGAAGTCGGGCCCGTTGTCCACTCCAAGGCTCTTCGGCCTGCTCCGCTCTCCGGCGAGCCGGTCGAGCACTTCGGTGACTTGGTACGCCCGGAAGTCCCCTCTCTGGACTATCGCGAGCGACACTCGCGTGTAGCAGTCCAAGACGGGCGGGGTCGGGCGTCGAACCCTCCCGCGGCATCACCCGGCCCAGCGACAGGTCGACGACCAGGCGCCTCAACTCCGCGTTTCCGTCTTCGAACTGGTTTAGCCCCGGGCACGCCCGGCCCGACGTTGCTTGTTCTATCGGTCAAAGCTGGGCTCGGAGACACCCATCTTGCGGCAGATCTACTCGACCGCCGTCTGAGTTTCCGCTCCGCAAGGCGAAGGCGATCTGCTCGTTCGCGAACCGCTTGCGTGGCATGGCATCCACCCTCCTTCACGAATCGGGATGCCCGAAAAGCTTGCGATCAAACGGACCGATTCCGGGGTCCGGACGACGACTTTGTGCGATGTGCATGGTGAGGGTAGTTCCGTACCGGAGGGCGGAATCACGGGATCGAGACTGTCACTCGCTTCGTCGCCGGTCGTGTCGTCGAGAGCGCCCGCCGTTATCTGCCGAGCGCGCATCGCTTCGTCGACGTGCCGGTCCACGACGAACACTGGAATGTACGCCCGAACGTCGGGCACCTGAGGCTCGCTGAGACAGGGCATCTAAACGACCCCAGCTCGTTGCAGTGCCCGCGCGGGCGAAGGGCCTGGGAACGGCCGATCCACCGTAAGGTCTTGGCGAATCGCTGGCCAAAGCACCGCCTTCAACGCTGAGACTGGCCCTTTCGAGCGGATAGACATTCCCGTAGGCATCACGATGCCCGCGCTGTCACCCGGTTGTCCCTCGTATGGGCAGGCCGAGCTCGTTCCGGGTCGTCCCGATTCTCTTTCGAGGAAGTCCCGAAGCAAGGCGCAGCAGCGCCGGGGCCGAGGAGCCAGCCTGCGATGATGTTATCGATCGATGGGCCGCGGACGCGACCTGTATCACGCAGGCGCAGCCGCCGAGTAGAAGGAGCAAGGGTGCAACGGGCACGAACGCCCAATTCCGTCGACGAGAGATGCCGCGGATGAGCGACGGCGAGTGGTCGCCATGTGGCGCGTTTGAGGTCGCATTCAGAGGGGCCCGCCCCTGCGGGCCCGATACAGGCTTGATCCCTCCCACGGGTGGCCGGAACAACCGCCGGCGAGAGGAACCCGCTCAGGTCGGAAACGGGGAAGTGCCGGGCACCTTGATTCGCACTCGATAGAGCGAGGTCGAGGCGGTGATGAAGAGGCTTCGGAGGTCGTCGTCTCCGAAGGCGAAATTCGCCGCGACCTCGGGCGTGTGGATGACGCCGAGGCATTCGCCCGATTCGTGGAAGACGTGGACGCCACCCGGGCCGCAGCAATAGAGGTTGCCCTCGCTGTCGATCTTCATGCCGTCGGGCGCGCCGTCACCCTCTCCGGTCGTTTCCGCGAAGACATGGCCGTTCCCGAGCGTGCCGTCTGGCCCTACGTCGAAGCGCCGGATATGCATCCGCTCGGTGTCGTTGACGTACAGGCTGCGCTCGTCGGCGGAGAAGCACAGCCCGTTCGGTTGGCCGAAATCCTTCGCCAGTAGAAGCGGCGCGCCGCCTTCCGGGGCGAGCCGGTAGACGCCCTGGAACCCGAGCTGGACGGGGCGCTCGATGCCATAGAAGTCCATCCGCCCGTAGACGGGATCGGAGAAGTAGATCGCCCCATCGCTCTTCACCACGATGTCGTTCGGGCTGTTCAGCTCCTTCCCTTCGTGGTGGCTGGCGAGCGTCGTGAGCGCTCCGTCCGCCTCCGTGCGGGTGACCGTGCTGGTTGCATGCTGGCAGGCCAGGAGCCGGCCCTGGCGGTCCCAGGTGAGCCCGTTCGACTTTCCGCTCGGCGACCGGAAGGTCTCGACCCCGCCAGCCGCCGTCCAGCGCCGGATGATGTCCCCCGGCATGTCGCTGAAGAGAAGCGAGCGCTCGCCCGGATGCCAGAGCGGCCCCTCCGTGAAGAGGAAGCCGGTCGCAACTCGCTCCAGCTCGACCGATGTCCCGACGACGTTTCCGAATGCAGGATGGCGGACCGAGACGTTCATCGGGCGCTGCGCTCCGCGGCCTTCTTCTTGAGCTCGCTCACCCGCTCCGAGCCGACATACCAGTCCTCGGCCTCGACATCCTCGAACACGACCCAGATCGCCTCCTTGGGCAGGGACGCTACCTCGCTGATGGCCTCTGTCACGCGCCGGGATATCTCGTCCTTGCGCTCCTGCGGGTGGCCCTTGAGGATCTTCACGCTCACGAACGGCATCTCTGGCTTCTCCCTCGTACGATGATGTGATTCAGGTGCCGGCCGACAGGGCCAGCAACTCGTCGCGGAGCTTGGGATCGTCCCGCAGCGCGCTCGATGGGCCGGAGAAGCGGCACGCCCCCTTCTGCAGCACATAGACCCTGTCGGCGAGCGCCAGCGAGAAGTGCAGGCCCTGTTCTGCGAGCAGGATGGTTAGGCCCTGGCGCTTCAGCTCGGCCACCTGCTCGAGGAGCGCCTCCACGACGAGCGGCGCCAGGCCTTCGGACGGCTCGTCGAGCAGGAGCAGTTCGGGGTTGCCCATCAACGTGCGGCCGATCGTCAGCATCTGCTGCTCGCCGCCCGAGAGATGTCCGGCCCTGCGGCCAGACAACTCGCGCAGCTTCGGAAAGAGCCGGAACACCGCCTCCACCGTCCAGCTCCCCGGCCGGGCGGCGGCGCGCCCGCCGACATCGAGGTTCTCGAGCACGGAGAGATCCGCAAACACGCGCCGGTCTTCCGGCACGAAGCCGATGCCGGCGCGCGCGATCTCGAAAGGGCGACGGCGGGTGATGTCCGCGCCCTTCCAGAGGACCTGCCCCGAAGAGGGGGGCGTCAGGCCCATGATGGACCGCATGGTGGTGGTCTTGCCGACGCCGTTGCGGCCGAGCAGGCAGACGCAGGATCCCTGCTCGACGACCAGGGAGACGCCGAACAGCGCGCGCGAGCGACCGTAGGCGGTGTGGATGTCGCGAACCTCGAGCAGGGGGCTCACGGCGCGTGCTCCCCGAGATAGATCCGCTTCACCTCCGGATCGGTCCGCACCTCGTCGGGCCGGCCGACGGCGATCATGCGACCCTGGTGCAGCACCGCGATCTTGTGCGCGATCGCGAAGACGACCTCCATGTCGTGCTCGGTGAACAGCAGCGTCAGCTCGCGCTCGGACGCGATGCGCTCGAGAAGGGCGATCGTCTCGCCCGTCTCGACGGCCGACATGCCGGCGGTGGGCTCGTCGAGGAGCAGGAGCTTCGGGGAGGCTGCGAGCGCGATGCCGAGCTCGAGCTGTTTCTGGTTGCCGTAGGACAGCGTCCCGCTCGTGGCGTCCGCCTGACGCAGGAGACCCAGCGAGGCGAGCAGGGCTTCGGTTTCCGCCCGAAAGATGTCGCGCGAGGAAGCCCACAGATTGGAGGCGGCTCCCTTATGCGCGATCAACGCGGCCTGCACGTTCTCGAACACCGTCAGCTTCGGGAAGATGTTGGCGCGCTGGAATGACCGGCCCATGCCGAGCCGGCAGATCACATGCGGGGCCGCGCCCGTGATGTCGCGGCCCTCCAGGCGCACCGTGCCGGAATCCGGCCGGACATGTCCGGAGATCAGGTTGAACAAAGTGGATTTGCCGGCCCCGTTCGGGCCGATCACGGCCGCGATCTCCCCCCGGGCCACGGACAGGCTCACGTCCGCCGTCGCGACGAAGCCGCCGAATGCCTTGCGGAGCCCCGAAACCTCAAGCATCGCGGCCTCGCCGCCGGAGCGTGCCCATGAACTCTGCCGCGGTGCCGACGATCCCGGCCGGGAAGGCGTAGAGCAGGACAATGAGGAGCACACCGAGCACGAGCGGCCAGTACTCGGTATAGGAGGTGATCTGTTGGTTCAGGGCGACGAGCGTGAACGCTCCGACGAGCGGGCCCCAGAACTGGCCCATGCCGCCGAGGATGACCATGATCAGGACCTCGGCCGACTTCGCCCAGTAGCCGAAATCCGGGAAGACGCCGCGATTGAAGATGCCGAACAGGGCGCCCGCCAGCCCCGCGAAGAGGCCGGCGATGACGAAGGCGGCAAGCTCGAAGCGCCGCACGTCGATGCCGACGAACTCGGCCCGCTCCGGGTTCTCCCGGATCGTGGTCAGGATGCGGCCGAACGGCGAGCGAGTGATCCTGCGCAGCGCGTAGAGGCACAGGCCGACGACGACGAGCACGATATAGAAGTAGAGCTCCCCCGCCCGCATGCTGCTCAAGCCCGGCAGCGCGCCCATCCAGGCGAGATCCGGGTAGGGAACGTTGGAGAAGCCCTGCTCGCCGCCGGTGACGTCGTTCCACTTGAAGCAGATGGCCCAGACGATCTGCGCGAAGGCGAGCGTCAGCATCGCGAAGTAGATCTTCGTCAGCCGAACGCAGAAGAAGCCGAAGACCAGCGCCGCAAGGGCCGAGGCGATCCCGGCCAGCGGCAGGGCCAGCGGGAACGGCACGCCGAAGGTCTTCATGGCGATGGCGCAGACATACGCGCCGACCGCGAAATAGGCCGCGTGGCCGAACGAGACGAGGCCCGTCGTGCCCAGCAGCAGGTTCAAGCTCGTCGCGAACAGCCCGAGGATCAGCACGTCGGTTGCGACGGAGGTGTAGAAGCGGGTGCCGACGATCGGGACCAGGAGCGCGGCCGCGAAGGCGATCGCCGCCCACGGCACGGATCGGGTGGTGAAGCGGCTCATCGCGAGAGCGGCTTTCCGAACAGGCCCCACGGCCGGACCATGAGGATGATGGCCATCAGGGCGAAGACCGAGAAAGCGGAGAAGCGCGGGAAGACCAGGATCCCGAAGGACAGGAATTGCCCGTAGATGAGCGCCCCGACGAAGGTACCCCAAAGGGACCCGAGTCCGCCGATCACGATGACGATGAAGGCCTCGACGATGATCTCGACGTCCATGCCGGGATTGACCGTCTTGATCGGCGTGACGAGCGCACCCGCGAGGCCGGCCAGGAAGGAGCCCAGCGCGAACATCGCCGTGTAGAGGCGGCCGACATCCGCGCCGAGGGCGCCCAGCATCTCGCGGTCCAGGGCAGCCGCGCGGATCATGCGCCCGATATGCGTCCGGTGAAGGATGAGCCACAGCCCGAGCGCTACGAGCGGCCCGAAGGCCATGATGAAGATGTTGTAGTGCGGGACGACCGTCCCGAAGACGGTACTCGAGCCGGCGAGGAGGGGAGGGCGCGAGACGGAGAGCTGCTGTGTCCCCCAGACGATCTTCGCGACATCGGCCAGCACGAGGACGAGCGCGTAGGTGAAGAGCAGCTGGTACAGTTCCTCGCGGCCGTAGAGCGGGCGGAGCAGCAGGCGTTCAATCACCGCCCCGAGCAGCGCGACGGCGGTTGCAGCGCCAAGGACCGCGATCCAGAACGAGCCCGTCCGGGCGTCCAGCACATGGACGATCTGCCAGGCGAGATACGCCCCGATCATATAGAACGAGCCGTGCGCGAAGTTCAGGATGCGCAGCACGCCGAAGATCAGCGCGAGGCCGGACGCGATCAGGAACAGGAACATGGCGATGCTGACACCGCCGACGAACTGCCCGAAGAGGAAGGAGGGCTCGAGCATGGCGATCAGCCCCCGCCGGACAGCGAAATCCCGCGCGAGATCTGCGCGGAGGCGTCCGAGAGCATGCCGACCCAGTTCGCCACCTTTTCCGAGCGGAAGCGCGCCTTCGGCATCGCGAGGCTGAGGGCCGCAACGACTCGCCGGGCTCTGTCCCGCACGGGCACGCCGACGCAGCAGACGTCGTCGCAGAGTTCTTCTTCGTCGACTGCGTAGCCGGCCTCGCGCACGCGCACGAGTTCGGCTGTGAGCTCGGCCGGGTCGGTGATGTTGCGGGGCGTCAGTGCGGGCAGGGGCCCGAGGGAGAAGAAGCGGTCGAGATCGGGCGGCGGCAATGCCGCCAGGAGGACCTTGCCGGTCGCCGTGCAATGGGCCGGGTCGCGACGCCCGGTCCCGCGCGTCACCGTCACGGCCTGACGACCGGCCGCCGTGCAGATCTCGACGACGTCGCGTTCCCGAAGGATCGCGAGATGGACCGTCTCGCCGGCCCGGTCGCGCAGCTCCTCGAGGCGGGGGCGCGCGGCCCCAACCAGATCGAGGCTGCCGGAATACGCGGAGCCGAGTTCGAGCAGGCGGGAACCGAGCGAATAGGCCCGCGTCGAGCGGTCCTGCTCGACATAGGAGCGCCGGGCGAGCGTTTGCATGAGGCGGTGCGCCGTAGAGATATTGAAGCCAGTCATGGAGGCGAGTTCGGAGATCGAGACCGGCCGGCCAGCGGCGGCAAGATGCTCGAGCAGGTCGAGCACCTTGCCGACGGTCTTGACGGCCGAGCCTTCGGGCGCACGTGCGCCTTCAGGGGATTCTGTCACGCGGCTTCAGTCGAGGAAGGGCGTCGGATCGACGTAGGTCGGCTTCTCCATCACGGCGAAGGAGTAGCGCGGGTCCTTAACCATCTTCCCCCAGAACTGGCCGCGATTGGCCGAGTGGTTCTTCGGGTTGATGGTCTGCTTGCCGATCGGTGTGTCGACCGTGATGCCGGGCAGGGCCTTGGCGACATCGTCCGGCTTGGTGCTGTTCGCTTTCCGGATGCCCTCCGCCAGGACCTGTATGGCGACGTAGCCTACCGTCGGCCACGACGAGGGATGCTCCTGTCCCGTGTATTTCCGCAGCCGGTCGATGAAGTCCTTATGCGCGGCCGGGCCATCCTCCCAGTTGAACACGTCGTAGGAGTTGCCCCAGATACCCAACGGGTAGTCATCACCGATCGCCTTGGCCGATTCGATTGAGCCCGCTTCACCGCCCGCGATGAAGTTGTTGCTGATGCGCTCGAAATAGCCGAGCGGCTTTGCCTGTTTCAGGAACGTCACGAAGTGGCCGCCCCACAGCGAGCTGAAGACGGCCTCGGGCCTCTTCGC
Source organism: Enterovirga sp. CN4-39 (assembly GCF_049446235.1). Lineage (NCBI taxonomy): Bacteria > Pseudomonadati > Pseudomonadota > Alphaproteobacteria > Hyphomicrobiales > Methylobacteriaceae > Enterovirga > Enterovirga sp. CN4-39. The sequence goes on from NZ_JBMSEF010000017.1 coordinate 82,890, forward strand.
CATTTGCGCATTGATGAAGGGGGTGTAATCGGCCTCGCCCAGCTTCGGCCATTGCTGGTCGATGATCTCCATATCCGGCTTGATCTTCTTGAGGTGTGCGACGAAGGCCGCCGTGACCTCCTGGCCGTAGGCGTAGTCCGGGCTGATCGTGGCGATCCGCTTGACCGGCAGCTTCGCGATCAGCTCCGCGGCGGAGCGGCCCTCGATCGTGGTCGTGGTCGCGGTCCGGAACAGGTAGGGGTGGAGGTTCTGGGGTGAGGTCAGCGCTTCCGGCTTGGAGACGGGAGCGATGAAGACGACCTTGTTCTCCTTGGCGATCGGCGAGACGGCCGGCCCCTCGGCAGCCGTGAAGGTGCCGACGATGAATTCGACCTCGTCCTTGAGGATCATCTCGCGCGCGACGCGAACTGCCTCGTCGGCGTTGCCCTTGCTGTCCTTGAAGACCAGCTGCAGCTTGCGGCCGAGCAGGCCGCCCTTTGCGTTCGTCTCGTCGACGAACATCTGCGCACCTTTGAGGGTGGGTTCCCCGAACAGCGCACCCGGACCGGACAGGATCATGGGCATCCCGATCTTGATCGGGTCAGCCGCCTGCACTGTTCCGGCAGACAGCACAGTAACGGCCGCAGCGGCCGCGAATATACGCGCCTTCATGTTCTCCCTCCCTGATTTCACATTGTGAAATCTTATGTTGTTACTTGAAAACCTTGCATGATCGGGGTTCCGTTTCAATACCTCTCTCATCGGCGCGGAGGCGGTGCTCCTTCCCGCCGGACGAGGCGCATGACCGGTTGTCCCGCGGCAACTCAAATCGCGCGCAGGCGTCAGGTCCGAGATCCGGACTGGTGGATCGAGATTGTGCGGGCGGGAGGGAGCATCGCAGTCTCGGGGCGCAGCACATGTGCGGTCCCGCCACGGGCCGATCTGGCGGTCCGATCTCGTAGGCTGCCCATCGAGCAGAACATGGTCTCTCCGCCAGGAAGGCGAGCCATCCCCGTGTGCTGGATCACGCCCAGCTTGGAACGGCCGCCACGGGGGAGGAGGCGGCCGGTTCTGGAGGAGCTTAGGCTAAGAGGCTGTCGCCGGCTGGACTCTGCCGACTGCGGACTTACGCCGGTGGCGCGGTGCCTTGTCGAAGGTGACCTCCGGCCTTCGGCGAAGCCGCATTCCGGAGCCGTCGCATAAGCGAAGGCGTCCTTGCAGCTACTACCCTGAGCCGCCCCTGCGCCCGCTGCTCTCTCCTCGCTCCGCGCACGGCACGTTGCTCAGCCGCGAGGAGCGGGCTTCTGCTTCCGGACGAAGCGGCGATAGCCCTCCTGGTATTCGTCGGTATCTGCAAAGGCGTAGACGGAGTGCCTTTCCGCCGCGCTGACGGGCGACGAGTCACGCACCAGGCGTCGTAGCTGCTGCTTGTGCGACCGGGCCGCCCAGCGGCCGCTCTCGCAGATGCTCTTCACGCACCGGGCGACATCGTCCTCCAACTCCACGGATCGGGAGACGCGAGTCACGAGGCGCCGGTCGAACGCGTCCGCGGCGGACAGGATCCTGCCCTCGATCAGCAACTCGGCACTGGTCGCCCAGCCGACCAACGCGAAGAGCGATTGCGTCTCGGCGAAGGCAAGCGGAAAGCCGAGTTTCCCGACGGGCGCCCCGAAGCGGGCGCTGTCGTCGGCGAGCCTGAGATCGCACGCACAGGCGATCTCGAGTCCGCCGCCCATGCAGACGCCCCGGATTTGGGCGACGACAGGGACGTCGCAATCGAAGATCGCCATGAGGGCGGGCCCAACGATCTCCTCATGAAAGCGCGTGACCTGCTCGCGGTTGGACCGGGTCGCAGCGAATTCCGAGATGTCGGCGCCGGCCGAGAAGGCCTTCTCGCCCGCGCCGCGGATCACGATGCAGCGCAGCTCGGCGCGCCTCGACAATTCCTCGAATTGCGCCCGCAGGCTCCGCCACATCACGACGTCGAGGGCATTGAGCTTCCGATCGTTCTCGATCGTAACGAACGCGACCTCGCCCTGTACGTCAGAAAGAATCCTGCCGACCATCAACCTTTTCTCGCGAACGACTGCAGCCGGGTCGCATGTGACGGCCCGGCCGGTCGATCCTCGACGATGGGAGCCCGCCTAGGCTGCGTTATTCGCGGTGGTCGGGCTGAAGGCCGCCTCCATCTCGCGCCTGAACCGCACGGCGGAGTCGGACGCGTCGACGGTCACGTCCGACCAGCGGACCACCGCGCCTTCCTCCACGTCGCGGACGAGGGTGACGTTGTGCGCGAGGCCTAGCGGAAGGTAGCCCTCGCGCAGGGAGACGTCCGCAGGGGCCTGCCTGCCCCAGACGCAGAAACCGCCCTCGCCATCGAGCACCTCGCCCTTGCGCAGGCCGCGCTTGGCCGTGGCCACCACATCCGCGCTGAAGCAGGTCGGCGCGCCCGTCGGCTGGCCCATCAAGGCCGCCCAGGCGACCGAGATGCCGAGCTCGAGCCCGCTGAAATGAATCGGGCGATACAGCGCTGCGTAGCGGCCGCTCGAATCCGGAAGCATGTGATACTCCCGGAAGCAGTCTCGCGTGTAGGAGCTGTCCTCCGCAGCCTCCACCACGACGAAGGTGCCGTGGGCGAGGTTGTAGGAGACCGACGAGCCGTCGCGGGAGAGCGACGATACGCATTCGGTCACGCCAGCCGTCTCGAGCGTGCCGCCGGCGCTCCGCGGACGCAGCACCTCGGCGAGTTCGAACCGGCTCGAAGGAGGGAATGCGAGGCCCCCCGACTGCGAACGGAGCCCGGTCGCATTGGCGATCGCCGTCATCTCGATCGCGGACTTCGTGCCATCCACGAAGCTGTTGAACATCTTCGGGTTGATCGACGACCTGTCTTTCACGTCGATCAATCCGGGAAGGTTGTCGAAGACCGTCTCGGGCGTCGACTGGTGGAAACGCGGCAGGTAGCGGGTGCCCTTTCCGGCCGCGACCACCTGGAAGCCGCACGCCCGCGCCCAATCGACGTGCTCGCACACGATCGCCGGCTGGTCGCCATAGGCGAGCGAATAGACGACGCCCGCCTGCTTGGCGCGACGCGCGAGAAGCGGTCCGGCGACGACGTCTGCCTCGACATTGACCATCACGATGTGCTTGCCGGCCGCGATGCAGTCGAGCGCCAGCCGTATGCCCGTCCGCGGGTCGCCGGTCGCCTCGATGACGACCTCGATCCCGTCCGCGCCCACCACGTCGTCCGCGCTGTCCGTCAGAAAGGTGCGGCCCGTCCGGAGCGCCTCGTCGAAGGAGCGCGCACCGTATTGCTCCGCGGGCCAGTTGCCGGATTGCAGTTGCGAGGCGGCGCGCGCGACGTTCAGGTCGGCGACCGCGACGATGTGCATGCCGGGCGTCGTCCTGGCCTGAGCCAGGAACATCGTGCCGTACTTGCCGGCCCCGATCAGGCCGACGGTCACGGGCATTCCGGCCTCCTGTCGCGCCCGCAGCAGATGGGAGAGGTTCATCGATCGCGTTCCCGTATCAATGCGCAGAGGAGGGAGGAGGGACGGCGAGGTTCACGTTGACGCTCTTGGTCTCCGTGAAGCTGTCGAGCATGCCTTCGAGCGACATCTCGCGCCCGATCCCGCTCTCCTTGACGCCGCCATAGGACTGGCCGAGCGATTGTCCGCCGCCCTGGTTGACCTGCACCCATCCCGCCTCGACGGCATGGGCGGCCCGCAACGCCTGGCCGATGTCGCGCGACCAGATATAGGCGGCGAGGCCGTAATGGCTGTCGTTCGCCATGCGGATTGCGTCCTCCTCGTCCCGCCACGGAATGGCGACGAGGACCGGCCCGAAGATCTCCTCGCGTGCGAGACGCCACTCGTTCGAGGTGTCGGCGAAGATCGTCGGCAGGGCGAAGTAGCCCTTGGTGAGCGGGCCTTCCGTCGGGGGCAGGCCGCCCGTCAAGAGGCGGGACTCGGCGCGGTTGAGGCCGTCCGAGACGTAGCCGCAGACCTTCGTGAACTGCCGCTCGTTGATGATCGACCCGATATCGGTTTCCTCGTCGAGAGGGTCGCCGATCTTCAGGGCCGAGGTCTTCGAGACCAGCCTCTCCAGGAACGAATCGAAGATCTTCTCGTGGAGGAACAGGCGAGACCCGGCCGTGCAGGACTGGCTCTGGCGCGTGAAGCGCATCGAGGCCACGATCCCGTCCAGCACCCAATCCTCGTTCGCATCCGGGTAGACGATCGACGGGCTCTTGCCGCCGAGTTCGAGCGAGACGGGCGCGATGCGGTCGGCCGCTGCCCGCATGATGGCCTTGCCGACGGCGGTCGAGCCCGTGAAGCTGACCTTCCTGACGAGCGGATGCTCGGCCAGCGGCTCGCCGCATTCCTTGCCGTAGCCGGTCACGACGTTGACCACGCCGGGCGGGAGATGGTCCTGGCAGATTTCCGCGATGAGCAGCACGGCGAGCGGCGCGTCCTCGGCCGCCTTCAGCACGATCGTGTTGCCGGCGCAGATGGCGGGCGCGATCTTGAGGGCCGCGAGCTGTGCGGGTGCATTCCAAGGCACGATCGCGCCGACGACGCCGATGGGCTCGCGCCGGGAATAGCTGAGCTGGCCCTCGCCGAGCGGGACGGTGATGCCCTTCAACTCGCCGGCTAGCCCGCCGAAATAGCGGAACGCGTCGGCGACCATCCTGGCCTCGCCGCGCGCTTGGGTGCGGAGCGCGTTGCCGGTCTCGCTCGCGATGAGGCGGGCCAGTTCTTCCTGCCGTGCCTCCAGTTCGAGCCCGATGGCGACCAGAAGGCGACCGCGGTCGCGCGCAGCAACGCGGGACCAGCCGGGGAAAGCCTTCGCGGCCGCCGCCACGGCGAGATCGACGTCTTCCTTCTCGCCCCTCGGAACTTCGCCGAGCGGCTCGCGCCGGCCCGGATTCTCGACCGCGATCGTGCGGCCGGAGACGGCAGGCCGCCACTCGCCGCCGATCAGCATGCTCCTGGACAGGATTTCGGGCCCGCCTGCCTGCGCCGTCCCCGGGGCGGCTGCGGGCCGCTCGCTCGTCAGCGTCGTCATGTCGTTCTCCTTGGCTGGCCGTTTCGCGTCAGGTTTTCGCCGTCCCCGGCTCTGCGCCCTCGATCATCTTGATGATCGCCGAGTAATCGAGCCCGCCATTCCCGGATTGGCAGAACAGGTTGTAGATGCCAGCCGCCAGGGTTCCGAGTGGTGAGCTCGATGCGGTGTCCATCGCGGCCCGTTCGGCGAGCCGTAGGTCCTTGAGCATGAGGTCTGCCGCGAATCCGTTCTGGTACTCGCGGCTAGACGGCACGTTCGGCAGGATGCCGGGCACGGGCGGATAGCTCGTGAGGGCATGGCAGCTGCCCGTGGAGGTGGAAACGATCTCCCGCATCGTCAGGGGATCGAGCCCAAGCCGCTTGGCGAGCGTGAACGCTTCCGACACGGCGATCATCGAAATGCCCGCGAGGAGATTGTTGCAGATCTTCGCCGCCTGCCCGTTCCCGGCCGGCCCGGCCCGAACGATATTGCGCCCCATCGCGGCCAGGATCGGACGGGCCCGCTCGAAATCGGCCTCTTCCCCGCCGACCATGAAGGTGAGGGTGCCGGCCTGGGCGCCCATGACGCCCCCAGAGACCGGTGCATCGAGGATCGCGATCCCGTGCTCGCGCCCCGCCTCGTGCAGAGCGCGGGCCTCGGCCACCGCGATGGTGGAGGAATCGATGACCATGCTGCCCGCGGCCATGCGGCTTAGGAGGCCGCTCGGTCCCCCGAAGATGTCCAGCACATGGCGTCCGGTCGGCACCATGGAGATGACGAATGGGGCACCCAAAGCCGCATCCTCGACCGAGGGGCAGGCCTGGATGCCGGCCTGGCGGCCGGCCTCCAGGGTCTCCGGGCTGAGATCGAAGGCGCGGACGCGGTGCCCGGCCTTCGCGAGGTTGGCCGCCATCGGCAACCCCATCCGCCCGAGCCCGATGAACCCGATCTCAGCCATGCTGCACCTCGTTCCTGTTCCGACCCTAGAAGGTCACTGGCTCTTCGCCACGAGCGGGCAGCCGCCTTCGGCCAGCGGCCACCTCGGCGGAGGTCGTCGCCTTGTACTCGTAGTAGTCCCAGGGATAGCGGGACTCAGACGGCTTCTTCACGATGAAGAGGTGCATCGGGTGCATCTTGCGGCCATCCGCCCGGACATAACCCTTGCCGAAGAGCGGATCGTCAGTCGGCATCTCCTTCATCTTGGCCACCACCTTCGCGCCGTCCTCGGCACCGCCGACCGCTTCGACAGCTTTCAGGTAATGGAGGACGGACGCATAGACGCCGGCCTGGACCATCGACGGCTTCGCACCCCTGTGCAGCTTCGCGAACCGCTCGGAGAACTGGCGGGTCCCCTCGTCCTTGTCCCAATAGAAGGGGGAGACGAGCGCAAGGCCCTGCGCGAGCTGGAGCCCGATCGCGTGCACGTCGGTGACGTAGATCAGCAGCCCGGCCAAGCGCTGCTTCGATCCGGCAAGTCCGAATTCCGCTGCCTGCTTGATGCTGTTGACCGTATCGCCGCCCGAATTCGCGAGGCCGATCACGTCAGCCTGGGAGGCCTGGGCCTGCAGGAGAAAGGACGAGAAGTCCGACGTATTGTTCGGGTGCCGGACCTTGCCGATGACCTTGCCGCCGCTCGCGAGCACCATCTTCTCGGTGTCCCGCTCGAGGGCGTGACCGAAGGCGAAGTCGGAGGTGAGGAAGTACCAGGTCTTCCCGCCGGTCTCGACGACCGCCTTGCCGATGCCGTTCGCGAAGGCCCAGGTGTCATGCGTCCAATGCACCGTGTTCGGCGTGCAGGCCGGGCCGGTGAGGTCGGAAACGGCGGGCCCCGAGGCGAGCATCACCTTGTTTTTGTCGCGCACGATCTGGCTCACCGCGAGCGCGGCAGCCGAATTCGTGACGTCGGCCACGACGTCGACGCCCTGCGTGTCGAACCAGGTCCGTGTGATCGTGGAAGCGATGTCGGCCTTGTTGGCGTGATCGGCGACGACGACCTCCACCTTCCAGCCCTTGCCCAGCAGACCGGAATCCTCCACGGCCAGCTGCGCTGCGATCAGCGATCCGGGTCCCCCCATGTCGGCGTAGAGGCTCGACTGGTCGTTGATGACGCCGACCCTGACGCTCTTCCCGGTGGCAGCGGCGCCTCCGGTCCCAAGCAGAAGCGCGATGCTCGCGCACGATAGAACTCGACCAATCACCGTTCTTCCCCCTCTGGATGCGATCTGAGGCCGCTTGGTGCGGGCCGCTCGGGCCCGGTTCTCGATCTTCCGAGGAGGCGAAAAAAGCGCACAGCGCCGCGATGGTCTATGTCAATTTCTGCACAACGATGGATCCTGGATTGACACATGGCTGCAGAGCATCGGTGGGACGACCTGAAGGCCTTCCTGGCGGTCGCCCGGTCTGGCCGATTGACGGAGGCAGCGCGGCTGATGGGCGTAGAGCACACCACGCTCAGTCGCCGGATCACGCGGCTCGAGGACGCCCTCGGCGTCAGGCTCTTCGACAGGCGGCCAATCGGCTACGACCTTTCCGCCGAAGGCGAGCAACTCCTGCCGCGAGCTGAGGACATCGAGCGCGCGGCGTTGGGGATCTGGTCGGAGCGTGTCGATCCCGAGGTGGGCCTGACCGGCTCCGTCCGCATCGGCACGCCTGAGGCATTCGGCACGTTCTGCTTGGCCGACCGGCTTGGCGAGCTTTCGGCCCAGCATCCGGGCCTCTCGATCGAACTCGTAGCGATGCCGCGGGCGTTCAGTCTCTCCAAGAGAGAGGCGGATCTCGCCATCGGCCTGTCGCGCCCGGCGACCGGCCGCCTTCATGCCCGCAAGCTCGGCGACTACGAACTCGGCCTTTATGGCGGGGCAGAATACCTGGCCTGCAAGGGGAGCCCAGAGACCGAGAGCGACCTCCGCCAGCACCGCTTCCTCGGCTACATCGACGAGTTGGTCTTCGCGCCCGAACTCGACTACTTCGAGGCGGCGCTTCCCGGCTTGCAGCCGACCATCAGGATCTCCAACGTGATCACTCAGATGGCGGCGACATGCGCGGGGGCCGGACTTTGCATCTTGCCCTGCTTCATGGCCGACCGGAGGCCGGACCTCGTCCGCATCCTGCCGCGGAGCATCTCGATCATTCGCTCCTACTGGCTCCTGACACATTCGGACATGCTCGGCCTGAAGCGGATCAAGATCGCCTCAGACTTCATCACCTCGGTCGTCCGGGCCTCGCGCCCGGCATTCCTGCCCTCCGGCCAGTCAAGCGGCGGCTAGGGTGCTGGCCGGCTTCCTTCGGTCGGAAAAGCCTCTATAGCGACGCCGCCGAGTTCTGGAGGTATCGCAGTTGGCTCAAGGCTATTGGATCGTCACGTACCGTTCGGTGAGCAATCCCGACGCTCTGGCTGCTTATGCCAACCTCGCCGGCCCCGCGATCGCCGAAGCGGGAGGTCGCTATCTCGCTCGCGGCATGCCGTCCCATGTTTACGAGGCTGGGCTCGAGCAGCGAACGGTCGTGATCGAGTTCGGGTCCGTCGACCAGGCCCGTGCGGCCTATGAGAGTTCGGCCTATCGGGCCGCGGCCGCTCTGCTGGCCGGCAGCGCCGAACGCGACATCCGCATCGTCGAAGAGGCCTCATGAGCACGCTTTAGCCCCGAGGCCATCAGGGTCCGGGCATCCGGCACGAAACAGCCCGGGTGCCCGAATCTTTGTCTCCTGGGAACTTTGGGTAAGTGGGTACCGTGTCCGTTTCCACGATCACTCCCGACGCCGGATTCTTTCTCGACCTCGCGGCCCGCAACGGCCTCGTCATCGATCCGTCCTCGCTCGCGCTGAACGAGATGGGGCTCGACTTCCGGGTCGGCTTCGCCACTGACGTGGACGGGCAGCGCTGGCTTCTGCGCGTACCCCGCCGCCCCGATGTCATGGTTCGTGCGAGGTCGGAAGCCGCCGCGCTCGCGATGCTGCGCCGCTATCTGCCGGTCGTCGTGCCTGATTGGCGGATCTTCAGCGACGATCTCATCGCCTATCCGGTCCTGCCGGGGCTTCCTGGCCTCACCTTCGATCCTGCGAGCTACGCGGTGACCTGGCACTTCGAAAAAGACGCGCCGCTCTTTGTCGAAACCCTGGGCTCCACTATTGCGGCACTCCACGCCATCCCGAGGGCAGCAGCCATCGAGGCCGGCATGGCGCCTCATACGGTCGCCGACGTTCGGGACAAGCTGCGCGCCGATCTCGGTCGCGTCAGAGGCGAGTTCGAGATTCCCTCCGCCAAATGGGAGGGTTGGCAGGCATGGCTTGCCGATGACAGCTATTGGCCGCTGGAGACCACCGTCGTGCACGGCGACCTCTATGCCGGCCATGTCATGGTCGATCGTGATGGCCGCGTCCGGGGTCTGATCGACTGGACCGAGGCGCGGCTAGGCGATCCGGCCATCGATCTCGTCGGCCACATCAAGGGCTTTGGGATCGAGGCGCTGCCTGCCCTGATCGAAGCCTATGGCGCGGCGGGCGGCCATGTCTGGCCGCGCGTCATGGATCACTGCCTCAAGCTCCACTCCGCCGCCCCGGTCACCTACGCCCTGTTCGCCCTGACGCCCGGCGCCGAAGGCCATGGCGAGGCCGCCCAGGCGCAGCTGCTCGAATCCTGACCACGGCATCCGCGCGCAATCCGGAGCGCTCCCGCTGAACGGGGGGGAGGACTGGACAGGCACGGCGTTCGCGGTAGAGCGCGTGTCGCGTTCGAGGACCATGCATGACCTATGTCGACGCCTACCTCATCCCCTTGAGGACCGAGAAGCTCGCCGATTACGAGCGTTTCTCCAGGCAGGTCGCAGCAGTGTACCGCGAGTATGGCGCGCTGCGGATCGTCGATTGTCGATTGGACAGCGATGCAGCCGACAGCTTGGCGTTCCACGCGGAAGAAGCGCGGGCGAGCCTTGAAGATGACGGGCCGCTCCGTGACTTCGAAGTCGCCGCAGACGTGCGCAGCGGCGAAACCGTCATCCTGTCGTGGACGGAGTGGCCCAGCAAACAGGCCCGGGACGAAGGGCTGGCCAGGGCGCTCGCCGACCCTCGCGTGCAGCCTCGCGAGGAGGACGGCATCCTGTTCGAGGGCCGGCGCCTCATCGCCGGGGCCTTCGCCAAGCTGATCGAGGTCTAAGGCAGCTACTGGTCCTGGGAGGCGGCCCCGGTCACGCCCGGGCTCGGGCCGGGATCACCTTCACCTCGGTCGTGTCCGCACTCGTCGGGAGCGCGTCGGAGATCCGGCGGAAGGTCGCGAGGGCCTGACCCACAACCTGGTCCATGTTGTAGTAGCGATAGGTGGCGAGCCGGCCGACGAACCAGACGTCGGGCGTTGCGAGCGCAAGCCGCTCGTACTTCTTGAACAGCTCGGCGTTCTCCGGCCGTGGGATCGGGTAGTAAGGATCGCCTTCGGCGCTCGGGTACTCGAAGGTGATGCTCGTCTTCGGGTGAACCTGGCCGGTCAGGTGCTTGTACTCGCTGATGCGCGTGTAATCCTCACTCATCGGGTAGTTCACGGTCCCGACGGGTTGGTGCTGCTCCCGGTCGAGCGTTTCGTGCCGAAACTGCAGCGACCGGTAGGGCAGCTTCTCGAAGCGGAAGCCGAAATACTCGTCGATCGGACCAGTGAAGATTGTCCGCCGGTGCGGGATGACGTCCTTGATGTCGCGGTAATCGGTCTGCAGCAGCACATGGATGTTTGGGCTGCGGAGCATGTTCTCGAACATGCGCGTGTAGCCCTGGGCCGGCATGAACTGGAACTCGTCGGTGAAATATCGGTCGTCCCGGTTGGTGCGGGTCGGCACGCGGGCCGTGACCGACTTGTCCAGCTCGGAGGGGTCGATGCCCCATTGCTTGCGCGTGTAGCTGCGAAAGAATTTCTCATAGAGCTCGCGGCCGACCTTGGAGACCACTACGTCCTCCGAGGTGCGGATTTCGGCGACCGGCTCGGCCCGGGCAGCGAGCCATCCCTCGAGCTCCTCCGAGGTGAGGCTCAGGCCATAGAGCGTGTTGACCGTGTCGAGGTTGATCGGGATCGGCACGAGCCTATCGTCCACCTGTCCGAGCACGCGGTGCTCGTAGGGCCGCCATGCCGTGAAGGCGGACAGATAGTCGAAGATCGACTTCGAGTTGGTGTGGAAGATGTGCGGCCCGTACTGGTGGATCAGGATCCCAGCATCGTCGTACCGGTCATAGGCGTTGCCGCCGATGTGGTTGCGGCGGTCTACCACGAGGACCCGTTCGCCGCGCTCGTTCGCCAGGCGCTCCGCCAGCACGCTGCCGGCGAAGCCCGCGCCGACGATCAGCCAATCGTACATATCCGGCCTCTTTCGACGGCTACTCGGCAGGAAGAGGCGCTGGCGCTCCCGCAAGGTTCGCCGACCCCGCCGCAAGCTCGGGCTCGCCCATGGCATGCGAGACGAGCCGGCGCATGGCGGCCCAGGTCGCGTCCCAAGACCCGGTGGCGAGGTGGCGGTCGATCCGCGCGAGCCACTGCGCCCGCGGCCGCGCCATGAGGCGCTCGGCCGCCGCGACCACGTCCGCTTTCGTCTCGGCGATTTCGACGAGGCCTTTCTTGCCATAGGGCCGGATCACGTCCGTGATCGGCGTTGAAATCACCGGCACGCCCGCGGCAAGGAATTCAGGGGTCTTGGTCGGGCTGATGAAGCGCGTCGACTCGTTGAGCGCAAAGGGCATGAAGCCGATGTTCCAGCCCGAGAGATAGGCCGGCAATTCGTCGTAGGTCCGGCCTCCGAGCCAGTGGATGTTCGGGCGTTGCGGCAGCGTCTCCGGGTCGATCTTCACGACCGGGCCGATCATGACGACCTGCCAGTCCGGACGGGCATCCGCGACGCCGGCGACGAGGTCGAGATCCATCCGTTCATCGATCACGCCGAAGAACCCCAGCCGCGGTCCCGGGATCCCGGCCTGGTCCGGCGGATCCCGCCGGTCGATGCGGGCGCGCGCGAAATGGGCGGGGTCGATGGAGGAGGGGAAGGGGTGCACGCTCGGGTGCCGGTGCCGCTTCGCCTCGTAGAGGCTCATGCCGCCCGTGAAGACGAGGTCCGCCCGCGCGAAAAGATCCTCCTCGTTCGACAGCATCTCGGGCGAGGCCCCCCGGAAGGCGGAGAGCTCGTCCATGTTGTCGTAGATCACGGCGTCGGCCTGGAGGTGGCCCGAGAACGCCATCGCCATCGGAGTGTAGTACCAGAACACCCGCGATTCCGTCGGCTCGCTGGCCAGAAAGCGCTCGAGGAGCCTTCGCTGAGCCATAACGGCGTCGAAGTCCCAGACCCCATGGGGCAAGTGCGGAGTTGCAACGCGGATGTCCCCCGGCCGGCGCGTAATTTCGAGCTCGGCTGCCGCAATGTCGTCCCGCCAGACCGGCTCTTCGAAGAACACGACGTCGAAATCGGCCGCCGCCCGGCTGAGGAGGTGCTGCGGGCGCTGCCACACGAAATCCCAGCGCAGGTGGGACAGGCAAATAAGAAGGGGCTTCCTGCGAGCCCTCGGAGCGGTGCGTGCTGGGTGAGGTTTGACGGTGAGGCTCCCGAGAGGGAACGCAAGCTCTCCATCACGCCGGACCATGCGCCATCCTTCCAGTCAGCCGATTGGGGTTGCCCGAAAGAAGCTTGGTCGGAGCCACCGTTTCGCAAACCAGACGCGGGAGACCTCCGGGGAGTTCCCTGGTGCGGTGCCGGACCTTCCGCGCGTCCAGGATCGTACTCACGTGTCGGCTGCGCCTTGAGCGAGCCTGCATCGCGGCCGGGCTGGCTGCCCGAAATGGCGGCACCGCTCGGTACGGCCCGAACCTTGGCGGCTCCACCCGGTTAGTGTCGCGCCGACCGACAGCAACCGCTTTCCATGGGACGGCCGCAACCCCATGACGGCGTTTCAGACCTTCTTCCTCGCGGGCTTCGAATGCTCGACCCAGCTCCGAGCGGACGGGCGCCGTCTCGACCTTCTCCGGTCGACTGGGCACGACCTGCACACGCTGGACGACTACCGGGCCGTCGCGGAGCACGGGATCGGAACCGTTCGCGACGGGTTGCGCTGGCACCTCATCGAGAGGAGCCCCGGTTCATACGACTGGGGTAGCTTCCTTCCGATGCTTCACGCCGCCGAGGAGGCCGGAACCCAGGTGATCTGGGATCTCTGCCATTATGGCTGGCCTGAGGATCTCGACATCTGGTCGGACGCGTTCCCCGAGAGGCTCGCGGCCTTCGCGCACGAGGCGGCTGGGCTGATCGTGAGGGAAACCGGCCAGGCTCCTTTCCTCTGCCCGGTGAACGAGATCTCCTTCTGGGCCTGGGCCGGCGGGGAGGTCGGGCGGTTCGGCCCGAGCCGGACCGGCCATGGGGCTGCTTTGAAGCGGCAACTCGTGCGGGCCGGCATTGCGGCGACGCGAGCCGCCCGGAATGCCGCCCCTGCCGCCCGCTTCATCTGTGCCGAGCCGCTGATCCATGTCGACCCGGGCTCGCATGACGACCCGGCGCATGTCGCGGGCGCGACCGGTCATCGGGAGTCGCAGTTCGAGGCGCTGGATCTCCTGACCGGACGACAGGAGCCGGAACTCGGCGGCAGCGAGGACTGCCTCGACATCCTCGGCGTCAATTTCTACTCGGACAACCAATGGTACCACGGCGGAAGCACCATCCCGCTCGGGCACCATGCCTATCGGCCGCTGCACGAGATGCTGCAGGAAGTCTCGCGGCGATATCGACGCCCGGTCCTGATCGCGGAGACCGGCGCGGAAGGATCCGGCCGCGCGTCGTGGCTGCACTACGTCTGCGGCGAGGTGCGGGCCGCGATGGCGGCGGGCGTCCAGGTCGAAGGAATCTGCCTGTATCCGATCCTGGATTATCACGGCTGGGAGAATGATCGCGTCTGCACGACGGGCCTTCTGTCCGCCGCGGATGCGTCGGGAGCTCGGCGGGTCCACGAGCCCTTGGCGGAGGAGTTGAGAGCGCAGATCATCCGGTTCGCGTCGGTCCCGGAGATCCGAGACCGGCTCGAGGCCGCGGCCTAGCCCCGAGATGACGGCTGCGGCAGCACCTCGCCGACCGCCCGCATATCTGCGCGGCCCGGCGGCGTTCATCCTTCACTACGTCCGGAACTGGGCCTGGGGGTTCACGGCGATCTTTTTATTCGTCGTCCTGGCCGCCGGGGCCGCGATCGGGCTGCAATACGTCCTAAAGGTCCTGGTCGACATCATGGCGGGACCGGCGGAAGGCCGGGCTCATGTCTGGACGGCGCTCGCCTTCTTCGTCGGGCTGATCGCCGCGGAAAGCCTCTCCTGGCGTGTGGTCGGCTGGCTCACCTGCCGGACGACGGTCGGCGTCGGCGTCGACATGCGGCTCGACCTGTTCGAATACCTGAACCGGCAGCCGATGCGGTACTTCGCGGAGAACCTCGCCGGCTCGCTCGGGCAGCGCATCACGGCCACGGCCGGGAATTTCGGGGCCCTCGCCAACACGCTCATCTGGCGCGTCCTGCCCCCCTGCATCGATTTCGCCGGCGCGCTGATCATCTTCAGCAGCATCAACCTGGCCATGATGGCGGCGCTCGGCGCCGTGGTGGTGCTCGTGACGACGCTCCTCGTCGTCTTCGGGGAGCGCGGTCGGTCGAGGCACCGGCGTTATTCGGGACTGGCCGGCGAGGTGGCGGGCGAACTCGTCGACACGATTACCAACACGTGGGCCGTGAAGGCCTTCTCGGCCCGGCAGCGGGAATATGCCCGGCTCGAGAGAGGGTTTCGGGAGGAGGCCGCTGCCCAGCGCCGCAGCTGGATGCATATCGAGAAGGCGAGGGCGCTGAACGACCTCGTCCTTACGGTCGCGGCCGGAAGCATGCTCGTCTGGGCCGTGACCCTGTGGACCGAAGGCCGCGTCACACCGGGCGATGTGGTGGTCGTGTCGACCCTGACCTTCCGGATCCTCCACTCCTCTCGCGACCTGGCCCTCTCCCTCGTCGACCTGTCGCAGCAATTCGGCTTCATCGACGAGACGCTGCGAAAAATCGCCCAGCCCCGGACGGTCGTGAACGCGCCAGACGCCCGCACCCTGGTGCCCGACGGCGGGAGGGTGGAGTTCCGAGGCGTGTCGTTCTCGTATGGAGGCCCGCGCGAGGTGACGCACGAGCTCTCCCTGACCATCCCGGCGGGGCAGAAGATCGGCATCGTCGGCCCGTCCGGCGCCGGCAAGTCGACCCTCGTGAACCTCTTGCAGCGGCTATGGGACGTTGACGAGGGCGAGATCCTCATCGACGGGCAGCCGATCGCGGAGGTGACTCAGGATTCCCTCAGGGCGGCCCTGGCCGTCGTCCCGCAGGAGATCATCCTGTTCCACCGCAGCATCATGGAGAACATCCGTTTCGGCCGGGCGGACGCGACGGACGAGGAGGTGATCGAGGCCTCCCGCGCCGCGTATTGCGACAGCTTCGTGCGCTCCCTGCCGGAAGGCTACGACACGATCGTCGGCGAACGCGGGGCGAAGCTGTCGGGCGGGCAGCGCCAGCGCATCGGCATCGCCCGCGCCTTCCTGAAGGACGCCCCGATCATCATTCTCGATGAGGCGACTTCGGCCCTCGATACGGAATCGGAGATCGAGATCCAGCATTCGCTGGTGCGGCGGATGCAGGGCCGGACAGTGATCGCGGTCGCGCACCGCCTGTCCACTCTCACGGCATTCGACCGGGTCATCGTCATCCAGCATGGGCGGATCGTGGAGGACGGCACGCCGGCTCAGCTGCGCAAGCAGAACGGCGTGTTCGAGGCGATGTGGCGCCTGCAGGCCCGCGGGTTGTCGGTCGACGAGCCGGCCGAAGAGGCCGCTTGATCGCAGGCTCTCGCCCCGGCTTCGCCGCGGATCCTCGCTCCTAAGCCATTGCGCGCAAACGAGGCGCGTCGACCTCGCGCCGAACCAACAGCACCTGGAGGCCCTGCTTCCGGCCGCGAGGCTGAAGCTCGACTTCCTCATCGAACCGCTCTCTCCAGGCCTGCCCGGCGGCGGTCACGCAGGTCTCGGACGCAATGATCGCGGCGCCGTACTCCCTTGTCGCGCCCTCGATCCGGCTTGCCACGTTGACGACGTCCCCGACGACGGTGAACTCGCTTCTGGTCTGCGAGCCAAGATTTCCCGCAACCACGGGACCGAAATGGACCCCGACAGAGACGTCGATCCGCGCGGCGCCGCGTCTGGCGCGTTTCGCGTTCCACCGGGCCATCTCGTCCTGAAGCGCGAACGCGCAGCCGAGGGCGCGTTCGGCCGCGTTCTCCTGTGCCTCGATGCCGCCGAAGGTCGCCATGAAGCCGTCGCCCAGATACTTGTCGAGCGTTCCGCCATGATCGAAGACGACGCGGCAGGTGCGCTCTCGAAAACTGCGCAGGAGCGCGAAAATCCGCTCGGGCGGCAAGCGCTCGGTCAGCCCCGTGGAACCGACGATGTCCGCGTAGAGGATCGCGACCGTCCGGACGGCGGGTTCCCCGAAGCCTTGGGGAGCTCTCACGGCTAGGGCGTCGACGACATCCGGCGAGACATAGCGGGCGAGGTCCGCTCGTACGACCTCGGCCTCCACATGGGCGAGGACGCTGCGTCGGCTGCGCCAGACCGCGACGGCGATGATGACCGTGAACAGGCCGGTCGCGATCAGTTGGGTGCGCCATGCGGTCAGCCCGACAAAGGTCGGGTCGAAGTATGCGCGCAGCGCGTCGCTCTGGTTGACCGGACCCGCCTCGGTCAACCGCGCGAAGGTCGTGCTCCCGGGTAGCGAGTAGATGATCTGGAATCCGATCGACCAGATCGAAGCGATCGCGGCGCCCGTCCACAGGACCAGCAGCGGGGAATAGGTCAGCGCCGCCTCCGCCAGGAGGAGCAGGAGGTACAGGTATTCCTGCCCGCGCAGGCGCGCCTGGACCGGCCAGTCACCCGACAGCCACGCAGGAGGGGGCATCAGGATCGCCGTCGTCATGAGCGCCACGTCCAAGATGACGAAGGCGAGCTTGATCATGAAGGCGTGGCGATGATGCCGAAGCCGATACGGCACGAAGCCGAGGATGAAGAAAACGACCGCGAACGTCGCGTAATACGCGTCGCGTGGCCAGGGCACGAGCGAGACCAGCCAGAGCGTTACCACCAGAACCCCGAACGACCTCGCCCAGAATGCGAAGGCCAGCCCGTCGAGTTCGGCGGCGCGGACGCTCTCTCTGAAGCGTCCCGTTCCGAGTGGGTTGAACGGCAGCCCGAATATCGCTTTGAACCTGCCCGGAACCGTCAAGTGCATGCGCGGCCGCTCCCTTGCCTTGCTCCACATCGCGGTACTGCGTGGCGGCAGCAAGGCCCAACACGCAAGCCCGACGGGCGCGGCGGGCGCGGTTCTGACAATTCGGCTGCTCCACTCGATGCGCCGCCGAGACGGGTTTCAAGCGAGGATGGTCACGCTTTGCATTGACGGTGGACAAGCCATCGCGCTCGCGCTCGAGTCTACCTGAAGGCCGACCAGCGGCAATTCCCAGTTTCAACCAGGAGCAATCAGCGATGGCTTACAGGATACTCGTGGTCGGGGCCGGGGCGGTCGGCGGTTACTTCGGGGCGCGTTTGGCGCAGGCTGGTCGTGACGTGACCTTCGTGGTCCGGCCGGGGCGGGCCGACCAGATTCGTCGGGACGGAATCCGGGTTCGGAGCCGGCACGGCGACCTGAATCTCACCCCCAAGATCACGACCGCTGCCGAACTGGCGGAGCCGTACGACCTCGTGCTTCTCAGCGTGAAGGGCTTCGCCCTGGACGCCGCGCTCGACGACGTTGCCGCCGCGATCGGCCCGGCAAGTGTCGTGTTGCCGGTGCTGAACGGTATGCGCCACATGGACAGGCTCGCGGAGCGGTTCGGCACGGGTCCCGTCCTCGGCGGCGTATGCATGGTCGCAACGGAACTGGATTCCGACGGGCAAATCATCCAGCTCGCGGACATCCAGAAGCTCATCTACGGCGAACTCGGCGGAGAGCTCACGGAGCGCATCGAGCGGGTAGACGAGGCGATTCGAGGCGCCGGCTTCGATGCGGCCATCTCGCCGGACATCGTGCAAGCGATGTGGGAAAAGTGGGTGATGCTCGCGAGCCTCGGGGCGGCCTGCTGCCTGTTACGGGGATCGGTGGGGGAGATCGTGGGCGTTCCGGGTGGGACGCAAGTTGCCCGCGCCATCCTGGACGAATCCGTGGCCGTCGCCAGGGTGTCTGGGCATCCGCCATCCCCAGCCTTCATGCAGCGCACGGTCTCGATGATGACCGCGCCGGGATCGCCGCAAACCTCGTCGATGTATCGCGATCTGCTCAAGGGCGGCGAGGTCGAGGTGGATCCGATCATCGGAGACCTTGTCCTCCGGGCGGATCGGGCCGGTGTGGAGGTGCCTCTTCTTCGTGCGGCCTCCGTCAACCTGTCCGTGTATTCCGCGCGCCGCGAGGCTGAACGAGGACGATAGGGGATGACACCGGGTTGGCGAACTTCTCGCCCGCGAGCGCACCAACCTCTCCGACCTCAACGGCACCCTAAGGGCTCATGCTCGGCCCGCTGCCGAGACCTCGACAGATCGAACAGGCCGAACTCGGTCACATAGTCGGAAGCATAAGGCCAGCAAGCATGTTGAGGCCGTTCCGGATCTAGAGCGGCTTTCTCGCTCGGATGCCGCCGCCCCTTTGCTTCGAGCCTATTCCGGGGGGCGGCGGAGGTGCCATTCGGTTGCGGCCTGGAAGGCCCAGCCGACACGCAGGGCCGTGGCTTCGTCATAGGCGCGGCACACGATCTGAAGCGAGGTCGGCAGGCCGCCGCTTCCGACGCCGTTGGGCAATGCCACGGCGCAGAGATCCAGGAAGTTGCCGAACCGCGTATAGTGAGCCGGCGCCTTGGTCTGGTCGACCTCGTCGACCAGGAGGGCCGTGGTCATGGTCGTGGGCGTCAGCAGCGCATCGATGCCATCCATGGCCGTGGCAAAGGCGCCCTTCATCCGCTCGCGCTCTTCCAGCGCTTCCAGATAGGCTTGTGCCGTTAGGCTCCGCCCGGCCGAAATGCGCGGTCGCACATGAGGATCGAGCGGGGCACCCTCGTCGTCGATCAGCTCGCGCAGGATCGTGTAGCTCTCCGCCGCCATGATGCGAAGGTTCAGCGCGGCGACATCCGCGAAGCCGAAGGGCAGCTTGATGTCGACGATCTCCGCACCGAGCCGCTCGAGTTCGAGGAGGGACGCGTCATACGCGTCCAGGACCTCCGCCGAGGCGTAGCTCCGCTCCGATTCCGGCATCCGGGCGAGGCGCAGGCCGCGGACGCCCCGCTTCAATGTCGGCAAGGGGTCCGTCTGGGCGAGCCCGACGGTCCTCGGATCCAGAGGGTCCGGCCCCTGCATCGCCATGTAGAGGAGCGCTGAATCCTCAACGTCCCGGGTCATCGGCCCCGGCGTGTCGAGCGTGGGCGAAAGCGGCAGTACCCCGTACGTGCTCACCCGTCCTATGGTCGTCTTCAGCGAAGTGATGCCGCACCAGGAGGCTGGCATCCGCACCGAGCCTCCCGTGTCGGTCCCGATGGCCCACGGCGCCATCCCGGCCGCAACCGCCACGCCCGAGCCGCTGCTGGAGCCGCCCGGCGTCCGGGGGCGCTCCAGGTCCCAAGGATTCCAGGGCGTGCCGAGGTGGGTGTTCGTGCCCCACCCGCCCATCGCGAACTCGACCGTGTGCGTCTTCCCGAGCACGATCATGCCCTGCGCGATGAGCCGCCTGGCGAGGGTGGCGGTCCGTGTCGCTCTGCGCTGGCGCCACGCCGCCGTGCCGCCCGTCACGACGCGACCCTCGAGCTCGACCAAGTCCTTCAGGGCGACGGGGATCCCGTGCAAGGGCCCGATCGCGTGGCCGGAGCGGATAGCGAGTTCTGCAGCTTGTGCGGCCTGGCGTGCGTCCTCGGAATAGACCTCGACGAAGGCCTGGAGCTTCGGCTCGCGGCTTGCAACTCGACCGAGATATGCCTCGGTCAGCTCCACGGGAGACAGGCGGCGCGCCATGATCTCCCGCGAGAGCTCGTGGACGGGCAGGAAGTTCAGGTCGGTCGAGGTCATCAAGGGCCCTTACGGCAATGCGGTTCTCGATTGAGAGCTCGTCAGGTGGCGGAGAACATGGTGCGCGGGAGCCACGTCGCGATCTCGGGAAAGATCGTGATGAGCAGGATGCCCAGACACAGCACCAGGAAGAACGGCAACACCGCCCGGGCGACGCGCAGGATGTCGTATCCCGTCAATCCTTGTACGACGAACAGGTTGAACCCGACCGGCGGGGTGATCTGCGCGATCTCGACCACGAGCACGATGAAGATGCCGAACCAGATGAGGTCGATATGCGCCGCCTCGACCATCGGCATGATGACGGCCGTGGTCAGCACCACCATGGAGATCCCGTCGAGGAAGCAGCCGAGGATCAGGAACAGGATGGTCAGAGAGAAGATGAGGCCGTACGGTGACAGTTCGAGCGTGCCGATCCAGGTAGCCAGGGCGCGCGGGATGCCGGCATACCCCATCACGACGGACAGGAAGGCCGCTGCCGCGATGATGAAGCCGATCATGCAGGAGGTGCGGGTCGCGCCGTAGAGGCTCTCCTTGAAGTTCTCCCAGGTCAGGCTGCCCGAGAAGAGCGCAACCAGAAGGGAGCCGACCACGCCGAGCGTGGCAGCCTCGGTCGCGGTCGCGACGCCGCCATAGATCGAACCGATGACGGCGATGATCAGGAGCACGGTCGGCAGCAACAGGCGCAGCCGCTTGATCCGCTCGCGCATGGGCAGGCTCGGCTCGGCGGGAGGCATCCTGTCCCGGTTCAGCAGCGACCAGATCATGATGTAGCCCATGAACAGCGCCATCATGAGGAGGCCCGGAAGCACGCCGGCCAGGAAGAGGCGGGCGATCGAGACGTTCGCGGACACGCCGTAGACGATCATGATGATCGAGGGCGGGATCAGGAGCCCCAGCGTACCGGACGCCGCGAGCGAACCAATGCTCGTGCCCTCGTCGTAGCCTCGCCGCTTCAGTTCCGGCAGGGACATCTGCCCGACGGTCGCCGCCGTCGCCGCGGATGAGCCGCTGACGGCCGCGAAGATGCCGCAGCCGATGACATTCACGTGCATGAGCCGGCCCGGGAGCCGGTTCGTCCAGGGCGCAAGGCCATTGAAGAGATCGTCCGCCAGCTTCGTCCGGAACAGGATCTCGCCCATCCATACGAAGAGCGGCAGGGCGGTCAGCGTCCAGCTGCTGACCGCGCCCCAGATCGAGGAGGGCATGACCAGCTCGATAGGCGCGTCGGCGAAGAGCAGCATGCCGAGAAGCGCCACGCCGATGAGCGAGACCGCCACCCACAACCCGGAGGCCAGGAGGAGTACGAGTGCTAGGGCGAGAACGGGGCTATAGAAAAGCGGGTCCATGCTCATCCTATTCGGTGAAGCCGTCGCCCTCGGCGCGGGCGTAGGTTGGCTCGCGTCCCGTCAGGGCCCGGGTGAGTTCCTCGATCGCGGCAATCTCCAGAAGGACGGCCCCGACGGCCATCGAGAGCTGCGGGATCCAGAGGGGGATCGGCATCATGCCCGTCGAAACGTCGCCGAACTCGTAGGAATCGAGCACCAGCTTGACCGCGAACGCGGCAAACAGGGCCCCAATCAGGCACAGGAACGACACGCACCACACCTCCAGGACCCGCCGCGCGCGGCTCGGGACGTGGATCAGGAGCAGGTTGACGCGGATGTGCCCGCCACTGCGAAGCGTGTGCGGCAGGGCCAGGAAAATCGACCCGGCCATGGCGTAGCCGGCGATATCGCCCGCATCCGGCACCACCATTCCGAAATAGCGGCCGACGACCTGTGCGAGGGTCAGGGCCGCAATGAAAGCCATGAAAATCGCGGCGAGGACGATCCCCGCCGCGTAGAGCTTGTCGAGAAAGCGCATCCGCTTCAGCTTTTGCGGTAGGCCGCGAGGATCTTCTGACCGTCTTCGCCAGCCGCCTTTGCCCATTCTTCAATGAGCTTGTCCCCGATGGCCTTGAGCTCCTTCATCAGTTCAGGACTGGGTTGGCGGACCTCCATGCCCTTTGACTTGAGGGTCTCGACGAGCTTGCCGGTCTCCTCGGCCTGCAACGCCCAACCCCGCTCTTCGGCAGATTTCGCCGCGGCCAGGACGGCGTCCTTCGTGGCCTGGTCCAATCGGCTGAACACACGTTCGTTGACAAGCACGACGTTCCAAGGGGCCATCGCCTTCACTTCGTAGAAATACTTCACGAAGTCCCAGGCCTGCGTATCGACGCCGGTTGCCGGCGAGGTGATCATCGCCTGGATGACGCCGGTCGAGAACGCCTGCGGCACTTCCGATTGCTGCACCGTAACCGGGACGGCGCCCATCAACTCGGCCAGGCGGCCCGTGACCGGGTTGAAGGCCCTGAACTTCAGACCCTTGAAGTCGGCGACGGACTTGATCTCCTTCCCGGCATAGAAAGAGTTCGGCGGCCACGGCACCACGAACAGAATGCGCATGCCCTGCCGCGCCAGCCGCTCCTCGATGAAGGGTCGCGCTGCCGCGAGAAGTTTCCGGTTCTCCTCGTTGTTGCTCGCCAGGAAAGGAACAGCATCGACGCCGAAGACGGCATTCTCGTTGGAATGCATCGACATCAGAAATTCGCCGAGCTGGACCTGTGAAGTCTGCACGGCCCGCTTCACCTCCGGCTGCTTGGTGAGCGAGTCTTCCGGATGGATGACGATCTCGATCTTGCCCGCCGTCCCTTGCTTCACGTCCTGCACAAATTGCTGAATGTTGCGCGTGAAGTAATTACGCTCGTTCGAGCGGACCGGCATGTTCCATTTGTCTGCCGAGGCGGCAGAACTCGCAAGGATTGCGCAGGATAGCCCGACGCTCGCCAAAAACGCCCTGATGTTTCGCACGTTTCCCCTCCATGATAGAAGCGACAGAGTTGCTGGATGACGACGGCCTAGAGTTCGCCCTTCACAAGGTCCCACAAGAGCCGATACGTGCCGGTGGTGACAACAGATACGCCCGCTGCCTCGAATCTCGTCTCGATGAGCCGTGCGATGGCGTCCACGTCCGTCCCGTCGATGAGCACGTACCAGTCCGCGGCACCCGGATTTGGCGCATCCGCATTGGTCAAGGTCTTGGACAATTCGGGATCGCTTTCCACCAGGTGAAGCGAAATGATGCCCGGAAGCATTCCCGGATCAAGCAGGGGAAGGAGTTTCGCGCGAGCGGAGTCCCGGTCTTCGGACGGAGGGCGAAGGCGAACGACGCCGAGTGCGCCGCCGCGGCCCTGCCCGCGGCTATGCGTGATCCTGCCGATCACCCGTCCGGGGTTCTGGAAGCGGGAGATATGCTTGTTCGACCACGCCGTCTGGTTTGCCAGGACCTGCTTATAGGCGGGGCTGCTCAGGACCTCGAAAGCCTGTGTCGAGTACGTGCAGAAGTATTTGGTCGGCCCCTCCACGGCGATCCAGCGGCGGGCCTCCATGAAGCCCTCGATCGCCACCCGCTCGGCGAGATGCTCCCGATCGTACCAGAGGTTGAAGTCGGCCTCCTCGGACGGATCCACATCCATCCACGTTATCAGCATTCCCTTCCCGGCGATCGGCATCTCAATCCTCCTTGTTCTGGTTCGGCAGCAGCTGCCGGGTGAGTTCGGGCAGGCTACCGCCGGTCGCGAGCGACAGCGCTGCGCGTGCGATGTCCGCCGCAGCTGCAGGCCTCGTTCCGGCCGCCTCCAACAGCGAATGGGCCTTCGCGATGACAGCGTGCTCCGAAAGCGGGTTTTCAGGGTCCCCGAGCGCATCGGGAGCGGCCGCCGCAAGGGTCGTACCGTCGGCGAATTCGGCCTCCAGGCCGGAGCCGAACCGGCGTGGATAGGCCGAGGCGTAGGGTTCGGCCAGGCGGACCCGAACGCAACGCCGGAGGGCGGCGACGTCGGGCTGGTCGATGCCGTCCTTCTCGAAGGCGGAAAGCGGCGGGGGGCCACCGAGCAGTGTAACGGCCACGGCATGCTGCAGGCTGAACCGCGCCTCGATGCTGCTTCGAGGCTCCGGGCGGTCGCAGAAGGTGATCGCGTCGGCGAATGTCAGAACGGTGATGCGTTCCGGGAGGCGGGAGCCGCAGGCTTCGCGGAGCAAGAGCGCGGCATCGATCGCCGCATGGGCGTGCCGGCACGCCGCCCAGGGCTTGATGCTCGTCTCGGTCACGAGCCAAGGCCCGTCCGGATCGGCCAGGAAGCGGTCCGGCGCTCCATCTGGCGCCATCGCGGCGAAGAGGCCCTGTGTACCCTCCAAGATGTATCGCGGGCCGGTGAGCCCTCCCGCTGCCAGCGCTGCGGCCGCATAGCCCGCTTCCGCCGCCCTTGCGGTGTGCAGTTGCTTGGTCATGACCGGCTCGTGCCGGCACTGCCAAAGCCCGGCCGCCTGGGTTGCTGCGTTGCCAAGGGCGGATACGAGCGCGGCGTCGTCGAGGCCGAGGATGTCGCCTACTGCCGCCCCAGCACCGAAGGCGCCGCAGGTGGCGGTGGGATGGAAATGCCTGTAGTGGCCCGGCCCCATCGAGCGGCCGAGCCGGATCATGGCCTCGTAGCCGCGCACCACCGCGTCGAGAAATGCCGGCCCGCTCGCGCCTGCGGCCTCGGCGGCGGCCAGCGCAGCCGGCACGACGACCGGACCCGGATGTGCGATCGCCTCCTTGTGGAGGTCGTCCATTTCGAACACGTTGCCGAAAGCACCATTGGCAAAGGCAGCCGCGCGCCCGGGATGCCGCGCGCCTCCAAGCACGAGTGCCGGACCCGGACCCCAGGCGCGCGCATCCATCCCGAACACGCGGCCCACCTCCGTCGTGGCACCGAGGGAGGCGCAACCGATCCAGTCCAGGACATGGAGCGCCGCCCGGCGGCGCACGTCGGTCGGGATCGGCCGACGGAGGGCCGGGAGGAGTTGCTCAGTGAGGCTTTGGGTCACGATCCGCGCTGCACTCCCAGGAGGCGCGGCAGAACCGAAACATCCTCGAGCTTGTCGAAATCGGCGACGAGAGTCACCAGCCGGTCCCGGAGTTCCGCCGGGACCGGTGGGTCGGCATAGCGACAGCAGCGGCCGAATTTCTCCAGGTTCTCCGCCTCGGTGAGAGGGGAATCCGGATGACCATAGATCGCCGGCACGATCACCTCGAACTGCTCACCGCCGTTCAGGCGAACTGTGACGCGCTGAGGTGCAATTGCGTTCTGGCTCGGGTTGTCGTCCGGGAGAAGGCGAACCCGCTCGGCAAAGGCGTGCACCGCAGGGTCGTTCCGCATCTCGGACGTGCTGAAGTTGGGCACATCAACCCGGCCGCGAGCCAAAAACGTGCCAACCACGAAGGGCAGGCAGAGCTTTGCATAGTTCGACGATG
Organism: Enterovirga sp. CN4-39; assembly: GCF_049446235.1. Taxonomy (NCBI): domain Bacteria; kingdom Pseudomonadati; phylum Pseudomonadota; class Alphaproteobacteria; order Hyphomicrobiales; family Methylobacteriaceae; genus Enterovirga; species Enterovirga sp. CN4-39. The sequence goes on from NZ_JBMSEF010000017.1 coordinate 108,359, forward strand.
GGTTAGGCACGTTCGGCCGCCCCATGAGCCGCATCACCACCGGCGGCACATGCACCACGACCTCCTGAACCGCCTCCCGCGCGAAGCCATGCTCGGCGATCAGACGGCGCAGGCCGTCAACTGCCCCGTGGCTCAGGCGCCCGCTCGGAAACGGCTTGTGCGAAAGCCGAGTGAGTTGTGGCACGCGGCCCAGCTCCGCCTCGATGGGCCCTGGGTCGAACGAACCGCCTTCCATGAGCGCGTAATAGCCGAAGGGCCCGTTCAGGACGTCCCGCGGGCCCGTCAGGCCAGCGTCGACGAGGTCGATTGCCGTCACCGCCGCCCGCGCGTTTGCCGCGATCTGCAGCCCTAGCGCCGGCGAGCCCTCCACATGGGCCTGCATGGTGCCGGAGACCTGCCCGAAATGAAGGCCGAGGACATTGCGAGCACCGGCCTCATCCAGGCCCGCGACATTCGCAAGCGCCGCGGCGGCGCCGAAGCCGCCGGCGGTTGCCGGGCGGAAGAAGCGCAGGCCGGAATCGGTGGCTGATCCGAGCAGGCCCGCGACATCCACCCCGACCGACATCGCCGCGATGAAACGCTCCCCATTCACCGGCCGATCCCGCCGGGCCGCACGTTCCGACCAGGCGAAGAGCGCCGAGAGCAGCGTCGCCATCGGGTGGACGATAGCCCGCTCGTGGATGCAGTCGAACTCCAGGGAGTGGATGAGATAGGCGTTGACGAAGGCTGCAGAAGGCGCGGGCAGTTGCTCGCCGCTGCCCCAGGCGGTCGCGTCTGCGCCCGAGCCCCAGCTAGAGGCCGCCGCTAGTACCCGGCCCGCGTTTCCGTCAGAGGTGCCGGCGAGCCCCACCCCGAGGCTGTCGAGCAGGAAGGTCTTCGCTTTCCGGACGGCATTGGCCGGAAGATCGCCGAAGCGCGTTCGGACAGCATGGCGAGCGAACGCCGCGGCGGCGTCATAGGACCGAGGTAAGCCGACCGCAGGATCCCCCATGCCGCGATTATCCAGCCGCTTCGGGGGACGCAGTTGCCGGCTCGCGCCGGGTGGATCCACCCGCGGTCGCAGCCAGCCCTACAAGCTCCAGCCGCAGCCGCATCTCGATCGGATGCAGCAATGATGCATCCGCGACACCCCGACATTCGTCTGTCGAGAGCGTTCTCCAACTGGGAAAGCGTGGCTCAGTCATCGGTCGCGCGTGCAGCCAAAAGCCTTCGGGCCGGGTCGAAGCACCGACCTTAGGGGCTTGGTCACCAGCGTAGAATTTGAATTGGGCGTTGTCTGTCTTCGAAAAATTCGAAGCAGGACCGTCGCCTGCTGGCGATCAGAGCGCTCCGACAGGTGCTAAGCGGGTCAGCATGTCGGGTCCCATCTCGGCGATATAGATCGAACCGTCGGGCCCTCGCGCTAGCCCATGCCCCACGGTGCCGAAAGTGCGGCATCGTCCGACGAGTTCGCCAGCCGAGTTGAACAGCGACAACCTCGGGGTCTGATCCGTTACGAGCAGAAAGCCCCCCGGGGCCGGTTCGACGGCCATCGGCTTGAACACGCCTCGGATCTCGCCGAGCCAGCAACCATCGCGGCTGATGACCTGTAGACGGTTGTTCTCGCGATCAGCCACAACGAGGCGGCCAAGTGGATCGACCGTGATCGCGTGCGGCGTGCTGAACTCCAGAGGGCCGGTTCCCGGCCGCCCCCAGGTAGCGAGCCACTTTCCGTTCGCGTCAAATCGATGAATGCACGAGTTGCCGTAGCCGTCCGAGACGAAAACATCTCCGTCAGGGGCTTCCACAGCGTCGGTCGGGTGATTGAAAGGTTCGCCGAAGCGCGGGCGATCCCGCGCCCCGAGCACCCATTCGCGACGCCCGGCTTCGTTGAAGCAGTGGATCCGGTGCCCATCAAAGTCCGACAGCAAGATCTGGCCGCTCGCACTCGCCCGGATGAAATGTCCAGCCACGATGTCCGGGCAGGACCATCGATCGACGAGCGAGCCGTCCGGCGCGAAGATCAGCACCGCAGGGTCTCCGCGGACGACAACAGCGACATTTCCGGAGGGAAGCACAGTCACATCGGAGATGCCGAGATACGAGAGCCCGGCGGGCAGCCTGCCCCACGGGCGCTCGACGCGATAGAGTTGCGGTCCCAAACCGACGAACTGTCCATCGCGCTCGGTGGGAAACTGCTCCACAGATGCAAGCGTGCGGTTGATGGGCGGCATTCGACGTTCCTACGATGGACAGAAAGCTGTGTGGGTGAGCGGCACACAAGAAGCCTTGAGTGCGCCGGCCCGCGACTGAGGAATTTCGCCCAGGATCGCCTCAGAGGGCGTCATCCGCGGCGGGCTTCCATCAGCTTGACCATGACCCAGAGCGCCCGGTTCGCCGGCGCGGCGATCCCAAGCTCGGCCGCCTTTCGCACCACGTATCCATTGAGGTGATCGATCTCACTGGTCTTGCCGCGCGCCAGATCCTGGGCCGTTGACGAGAACTGGCTGGGCATGGAGGCGGCAAGGCCGCGGACGGCGGCAGGCACGTCGCCGGGCAACGTAACCCCGGCCCTGGCCGCAACCTGGAGGCATTCGGCCACGACGTCGTCCATTACCTCGGGCACGCCCGCGACCGCCACGAGGTGGCCGTAGGGAAGATGCGGAATGGCCGAGAGGGCGTTGTAGGCGCAATTGACGATCAGCTTGGCCCAGAGAACGCCGACGACGTTATCGGAGACCTCCGTCGGTATTCCCGCCTCCCGGAGCAGCATCGCGACTGCGCTGCTCGATGGCCCCGACCCGATCACCAATTCGCCGCGGCCGTGATGCCTCACGTGCCCCGGCCCGGTCATCTCGACCGCCACATAGACAGCGGACGGGATCACGGGCCGGCCGATCGCCTGCTCCAGCCGCTCGGCCGTATCGACGCCGTTCTGGAGGCTGACGACCTGCGCTCCCGCGTCGAGGTAGGGAGCGATGCCGCGACCGGTCGCGTCCACGTCGTTCGACTTGACGCTGACGAGCACGAGGTCGGCGCTGGCGATTCCGGCCGGCTCCTCGCTCGCCTCCACGCGGACCGGCTCGGTGCCGGTGGCGGTCTCGAGGATGAGGCCACGCTCCCGCATGGCGGCGACGTGCCCCCGGCGTCCGATCATGGTGACGGAATGGCCCGCCTGCGCGAGCCTTGCCCCGTAGTAGCAGCCGACGGCACCGGCGCCCATTACGGCGATCTTCGACATCCTCCCCCCGGCCCCGGCGCCCGAGTACGCGCGCCGACAGCCTATGGCTTAGCCATTCGAGGAAGCAGGGCCAAGCCCATCGACTCGGCGGGACGTCAGGGCAACGCCGGAGACGGCGCGACGCGGCTGAGGGACACCGCGTCGGTCCGCGTCCTCGGAAGCGGCGAGCGCCGCCCATCGAGGCGGTGGTGAGCCGTGGCGCGCGGCCCTCAACTCCGCAGCGCGATGTCCAGCCAGCCGTACCGGTTCACGCTCACAACATCGCCCTCGCCGGCGATCACGGTCGTCGTTTCCGCCTCGAAAATGGCGGGGCCGGCAAGTGTCGCGCCCGGCTGCAGGGATTCGATGCGGTAGACCGGAACGGAGCGCCAGCCATCGAAATAGGCGCGGCGCTCGGTCAGGGCTGGCACCTCCGTCGGTTGCGTCACGACGAATTCGCCCTCTGCCGAGGGCACGGCCCCGACAGCCGCGACCCGGGCGTTGACGAACACGACCTCCTGGTCGCGCGACGCGTAGGTGAAGAGCTCCTCGTGCCGCGTGTGGAACCGCTCATGCACGCGGGCAACGAGATCCGGCGCATCCCACGCAACGTCATCAAGCGCCACGTCCACCTCGAAGACCTGCTCGCCGTAGCGCATCTCGGCCGAGCGCTCGATCCGGATGGGGCCATCGAACCACTCGCGCAGGCGAGCGGTTGCGCGGTCTTCGAGGTCCGCGAAGATCGTCCGCAGGCCGGCATCGTCGATGGCCGCGCCAGACCCGGCATGGGTCTGGCTGACTTCGTAGCGAAGGTCGCTCGCCAGCATGCCCCACGCGGAGAGGACGGACGCGACCGTCGGGACGATCACACGTGGAATTTCCAGTTCGCGAGCGACCTCCACGGCGTGCAGACCCGCCGCCCCGCCGAAGGACAGGAGCGCGAACTTGCGGGGATCGACGCCACGGCGAAGGGTCATCAGGCGGATGCCATCCGCCATCTGCAGGTTGATGAGACGGTGGATGCCGAGGGCCGTCTCGTCGCGCGACATGCCGAGACGTGCCGCGAAGCCGTCGACGACCTTCTCGGCAGCCGGAAGGTCGAGCGTCTTGCGGCCACCGAGGAAGGTGGTCGGGTCGAGATAGCCGAGAAGCAGGTTGGCGTCCGTCACCGCCGGAGTGGTGCCGCCACCGCCATAGCAGGCGGGCCCGGGCACGGCCCCGGCGCTCTCCGGTCCGACCCTGAACTGGCCGCCATCATAGCTCGCCAGCGACCCGCCGCCTGCCGCGACCGAGGCGATATCGAGCGACCGGAGCGCGATCCGCTTGCCCGCGAGCCCACGTGCCCCGGACAGCGCGGCCTGGCCGTTCGCGATCAGCGAGATGTCGGTCGAGGTGCCGCCGACATCGAACGGAACGAGGTCCGCGACCCCGAGCATCTCGGCGCAGCGCCGCGCCCCCGCGACGCCGCCCGCAGGGCCGGACAGCACGGTGGCGGCGGCCAAGCGTCCGGCTTCCTCGACCGGCGCCATGCCGCCATGGGAAAGGATGATGAAAAGGCTGCCCGCAAGCCCGCTGTCGCGCAGCCGCCGCTCGAGGTTGGTCAGGTAGCGCCGGACGGCAGGCCCGACATAGGCGTTCACCACCGTCGTCGAGACGCGCTCATATTCCTTGATCTGCGGCAGCACGTCGGACGAGCGCGAGACGTAGAGGTCGGGCAGCTCGCGTGCGAGGCGTTCGACCGTCGCGATCTCATGCGCGGGGTTGCGGTAGGCGTGCAGGTAGCAGACGGCGACGGATGTCGCGCCCGATGCCCGCACCTGCTCGATCGCATCCGCCAAGGAGGCCTCATCCAGCGGCGTCAGGACCGATCCGTCGGCCCGAAGCCGCTCCCGCACGCCGATCCGCAGGCTTCGCGGCACGAGAGGCGCCAGCGGTGGCGAGCGCAGGTTGTAGCGATCGTCCTTGAGCCCCTCGCGCATCTCCAGGACGTCGCGGTGCCCTTCGGTTGTAAGCAGGGCGACCTTCGCGCCCTTGCGCTCGAGAAGCGCGTTCGTGGCGACCGTCGTCCCGTGGACGATCCGCTCGGTCCGGCCGAGCATGTCGCGGAGCGTCACGTCCAGCCTGCGCGCAAGCTCCTCGAGCCCCGCCAGCACGCCGATGGACTGGTCCGCCGGCGTCGAAGGCGACTTTGCGAAGACGGTGCGGCCGTTGACGTCGACAGCGACGAGATCCGTGAAGGTCCCGCCGACGTCGATCCCGATCCTGAAAGACGTCACTTAGCGGTCCCCCTTCACCGTCACGAAACCCTCGACCAGATCACGCTCACGCGCAGCGGGATCGCGCTTCTCCCGCGGGCCCCATCCGCCGCCCCCGCCGGAGCGAACCTCGAACATGTCCCCGGGCTGCACCGGAATGTTCGTTTCCTTCGTCTTGAGGTCCCGGGGCTCCGCCCCCTGGGACAGAAGGCGGTAGCGGTGTGGAGGCGCGTCGCGCCCGCCGAGCATGCCGCAGGCGCCGTACCGGACCCCATCCCCGGCCGTATTGGCGAGGGCCGGCTTCTCCGTTTCGACCACGAGGTCGAGCGCTGCTCCGAGCCCGCCCCGGAACTGCCCCTCGCCGCCGGAATCCGGCAGGAACTCGTGGCGGCGGAAATGGAGCGGGAAGCGCACCTCGGCGAATTCAACGCTGCCGAATTTCAGGCCGCCGACCGTGTGCCACTCGCCCGCCGAGGACCACCCGTCGCCGCCTGGGGATGCTCCGCCCCCAGGCCTTGCATGAAACATGTGCCAGATAAAACCCCGGCCCGTACGCGGATCCTCCCCTTGCAGGGCGATCCGGAAGCGGCGACCCCAGCCCGCCATGGCGCGGTCGGGGCAGGAGCCGGCGAGCGCCTTCACGATCGCCTCGACGATCTCGTCGGACGGGTGGCTGGTGCACATCGTGACCGGCCGGCCGGGCTCGGCCCACACGATCGTGCCCTCGCGCGCCTTCACGGTCACCGGCCGGAACGCGCCGGCGTTCTTCGGAATGTCGGGATCGAGCAGGTAGGCGATTGCCATCACGCAGGCGGACTGCATGTTGGCGTGCGAGGAGTTCACGAAGCTCGACGATTGCGGATCGGAATCCGAGAGGTCGATTTCGATGTCGCTGCCGCGTTTCGTCACCCGGGCCGCAATGCGGATGTTCTCGCGTCCATGGCCGTCGTCGTCGAGGAACGCCTCTCCCTCGAACACACCGTCCTTCCAGGTGGAGATGATGGCCCGGCTTCGCGTCTCGGCCGCATCGAAGAGGCCCTCGACGGCATCGACAACGGTCTCGCCGCTGAACTCGGCGAAGAGCTTCGCCATGCGGCGCTCGCCGAGGCGGGCGGCGCCCACCATGGCGGCGAGGTCGCCGCGGAAGTCATGGCCGATGCGGGTGTTGAGCGCGAGCAGGTCGAGCAGGTCGTCCCGGAGCTTGCCGGCCTCGTAGAGCCGGACCGGGGGAACGCGCAGTCCTTCCGTCCAGATGTCGCGGGCATCGGGGTTGTAGGCGCCGTAGGTCGAGCCGCCGATGTCGCTCTGGTGAGCCCGCACGATCGTCCAGAACAGGCGCCTTTCGCCATCGAACACTGGAACGAACGCGGTGAGATCCGGGAGGTGCGAACCACCGTGATACGGGTCGTTCATCAGGATGACGTCGCCCGGGACGACATCCTTGAACCGCTCCTCGACGGCCTTCGTCGCCCAGGGCAGCGCCCCGACATGGACCGGGATGTGGTCGGCCTGGGCGACAAGCCGGCCCTGAACGTCCGTGATGCCGATGGAGAAGTCACGGCTGGAATTCAGGATCTGCGAATAGGAGGTCCGGAGCATGGCCTCCCCCATCTCGGTGACGATGGAGGACAGCCGGTGCTCGACGACCGAACGCGTGATGGGATCGACGGCGCGCGTCATGACGATCTCTGGATGCTGGCGGCCTCCTTGCGAAGGCCGGAGAGGTTCTGCGATCAGGCGGACTTGGCTGCGACGAGGCCGGCGGAGACGGCGGCCAGGATCGCGTCCAGGTCGTCGTCGGTCATCGGCGTGGAGAGCGCCATCAGGCCGTAGCTCGCCATCAGGACGCCCTCGTTGAGGAGGGTGCGGAAGAAGGCGGCCTGGCGCCGGGTCTCCGCTGCGCCGAGATGCGCGGAGCGGTAGTCTCGCACCGGCCGGTCGGTGAAGTGGATCTTCAGGAGCGATCCCATTCCGGTCGCGCCCCCGGGCACCCCTGCCTTCCGGAAGGCCTCGTTTATTCCCGAGCGAACCTTCTCGCCCATGGCGTCGAGGCGCTCGAAGGCGGCGTGGTCGAGGAGTTCCATGGCGGCGAGGCCGGCCCGCATGGTGACCGGGTTCGCCGAGAAGGTGCCTCCGGCCGGCAAGGCCGGCTTCCCCTCGCTCGGGTCGAAGACGGCCATCACGTCGGCCCGCCCGCCGGTCGCGCCGACCGGGAAGCCACCGCCCATGATCTTGCCAAAGGTCGTGAGGTCCGCGTCCACGCCCCAATGCGGCTGCGCGCCGCCGTAGCCGAGCCGGAAGCTGATGACCTCGTCGAAGACGAGCAGCGCGCCTACCTCACGCGTCACCTCCCGGAGCGCCTGGATGTAGGCACGGTCGGCCGGAACGAGCCCGGCGCGGTTCGGCATGGGATCGACCAGCACGCAGGCGAGATCTGCGCCGTGCGCCCGGATGAGGCTGACCGCGCCGTCGATATCGTTGAAGGGGAGCGTGACCACGTCGTCGAGCACGCCCTGCGGCGTCCCCTTGGCGTAAGGCACGGAGGCCGGCGGACCCTGGGTCCAGGTCTCGGGACGGGACTCGAGGCTCACCTCCGCATAGTCGTAGGATCCGTGATAGGCGCCCTCGCACTTGGCGATCTTCGGCCGACCCGTGAAGGCGCGGGCGGCCTTTAGGGCATTCATCACGGCTTCCGTGCCGGAATTGCTGAACCGGATGCGGTCAAGGGAGGCCACGCGGCCGCAGAGCAGTTCGGCGAGGTCGATCTCGGAGAGCGTCGGCAGGCCCGGCGCGCTGCCGAGACGCATCTGTGCGCAGGCGGCTTCCACGAGGACCGGATGGGCGTGGCCGTGGATGAGCGAGGTGAAATTGTTGATGCAGTCGATCCGCGCCACGCCGTCGAGGTCGATCACGCGGCAGCCTTCGCCCCGCTCGGCGTAGATCTGATACGGCTTCATGAACACGGTCGTGCGCGTGTTGCCGCCGGGCAGGCTCGCGCGGGCACGATCGTGAGCCGCCTTCGATCGGGAAGCGGGATCTGGATAGGTCATCACTCGTCTCCTGGCCTCAGCGGCCGAGATAGGCTTCGCGCACGCGGGGATTGGTCTTGAGGTCGGCGGCCGAGCCCTCCAGGACGACCCGGCCGGTCTCGAGCACGTAGCCGCGATCAGCCACGGCCAGCGCCAGGACCGTGTTCTGCTCGACGACCAGGATCGTCAGGCCGCTGCTCCGGATGCGTCCGACCCGCTCGTAAACCTCCTCGGCGAGGCGCGGCGCGAGGCCGAGCGAGGGCTCGTCCAGCAGGAGCAGCTTCGGCTTCGCCATGAGGGCGCGGCCGATGGCGAGCATCTGCTGCTCGCCGCCGGAGAGCGACCAGCCGAGCTGCTTCCGCCGCTCCTTGAGGCGAGGGAACAGGTCGAACACGAAGGCCAGCTCATCGGCATAGGAGCTGCCGGGGCGCCGCCATGGGGCGGTCCCGATGATCAGGTTCTCCTCCACGGTCAGGCCGGGGAAGATGCGGCGACCTTCGGGAGCATGGGCGATCCCCATCCGCACCCGGCGATCGCAGGAGGCACCGGCGATGGAGGCGCCGGCGAACCGGATGTCGCCGCCCCGCACGGGGTTGAGCCCGGAGATGGTCTGCAGCAGCGTGGTCTTGCCGGCGCCGTTGGCTCCGATCAGCGCCACGGTCTCGCCCGCCGCCACATTCAGCGAGATGCCGTGCAGGGCGACGATCTCGCCGTAGGCGACGGTCAGCTTGTCAATGGCGAGCATGCGCTGCTCCCTCGCCGAGATAGGCGGACAGGACGGCGGGATCGGCCTGCACTTCCGCCGGGGTGCCCTCGGCGATCTTGCTGCCGAAGTTCAGCACGACGACGCGTTCGGCGAGCCGCATCACCATGCCCATGTTGTGCTCGATCAGCACGATCGCGATCTTGTCCTCGCTTCGGATGGCCCGGAGCCTCGTCATCAGGTCCTCGACCTCGCCGGTGTTCAGGCCGGCTGCCGGCTCGTCGAGCAGGAGCACGCGGGGCCCACAGGCGAGCACGCGTGTCAGCTCGACCATGCGTCGATTGCCGTAGGTGAGTGCCGAGATCGGCTCCTCAGCGAAGCGCCCCAGCCCCATGCGATCAAGCTGCCGAAGCGCGTGACTGCGCAGTTCGGCCTCGCTCCGGCCCTTCTGGTTCGCGGCGCCGACCATGACGTTCTCCACCACGCTCAGACGCTCGAAGAGCCTTCCATGCTGGAAGGTGCGTCCGAGCCCCGCGCGGATGCGGCCATGGGTGGAAAGCCGCGTGATGTCGCGTCCTTCCAGCACGATGCGCCCTGTCGTGGGCGCCGATAGCCCGGTGAGGACGTTGAGCAGCGTCGACTTTCCCGCGCCGTTCGGGCCGATCAGCGCCACGAACTCGCCCGGATTGACCGTGAGATCGACCTCGGAGAGCGCAAGAAGCCCTCCGAAGCGCTTGGTGATGCCGGTTGCCTGGAGGGCACTCATGACCGCACGGCCTCCTTGAGATCCGCCTCCGCGGGGGCGGCTGGACGGACCGGCCGGCGCCAGCGGCGCAGGAGACCCGTGATCCCGGTCGGCAGGAAGATGAGGATGGCGAGCATCATCAGGCCGAAGAAGGCGAGATAGCCGTCGCCGAAGATGCGGAACCACTCGGGCAGGAAGGTAAGGATCGTGGCGCCGATGATCGCACCCGCGACCGTGCCCTCGCCGCCGACAATCAGCATGGCGAGATGCGTGATGGAATGCGCGTAGCTGAAATCGTCCGGCGAGACGAAATGGACATGGGTGGCGAAGAGGCAGCCCGCGACCGCTGCATAGACGGCCGACAGAGCAAAGGCCGCTACACTCACGCCGGTCACGTTGATGCCGGTCATCGCGGCGGCGGTCTCGTCGTCGCGCACCGCCATCATGGCCCGGCCGATGCGCGAGCCATGGATCGCGAGGGCAATTACGGAGAGGAGCGCGAGCACGGCGAGGCCGAACCAGAGGAAGGAGCGCTCATCCGTCAGCGCGTGGCCGAAGACATTGAGGCCGGGGATCCGGGCGATGCCGTTGGTGCCGCCGGTGACCTCGATCCAGTTCGCGGCGACGATGCTGAAGCTGACGTTCAGGCCGAGGGTCGCCAGGGCCAGGTAGTGGCCCTTGAGACGCAGGAGCGGGTAGCCGAGCACCGCGGCAACGAGGCCCGTCCCGGCTATCGCCGGTATGGCGGCCAGCCAGGGAGACCAGCCCGCTTGTGTCGTAAGGATTGCGAGCGTGTAGGCGCCCAGTCCCACGAAGGCAGCGTGGCCGAGCGAGATCAGGCCCGCATAGCCGAAGGCGAAATTGAGCCCGACGACCGCGACGGAGGATATCACGGCCATGTTGAGGAGGCGGAGCGTGTACTCCGACGCCGCGAAGGACAGGCCGAGACCCGCGATCAGCAGCACGGCCAGGAGGGGAAGCGAAGAGCGCATGACGATCACCCCCGGTCCTGGATGCGCTCGCCGAAGACGCCCTGCGGGCGCACGAGCAGGAACAGGATCATGGCCCCGAACGCGATGAGGTCCTTGTAGGCCGACGAGATGTACGAGGCGCCCAGAACCTCGGCGAGGCCGACGAAGAGGCCGCCCGCGATGGCGCCTGGAAGGCTGCCGAAGCCGCCGATGATGGTTGCGGCGAAGGCCTTGAGGGCGATCGGGTCGCCCATGTTCACGTCGGCGAACCACATCGGGCCGAGCATCAGGCCGGCGACGCCCGCGAGCACGGAGGCCAGCACCCAGGTGAAGGCGAGGAGGACGTTGACTCGCAGGCCCATCAGCTTGGCGGCGCGCACGTCCTGCGCGACCGCTCGCATGGCGATGCCGAGCGCGGTCCGGTTCAGGAGCAGCCACAGAAGCCCGATGAGGACCGCCGTCGCGACCACGACCGCGATGGCGTGCATCGGGATCACGGCGCCGCCGATCTCGACCACCATGTCCTCGACGGGCGAGGTCAGGCGGAACGGCCAGGACCCGAAGGTGAGAAGCGCTGCGTTCTGGAGCGTGATGCCGATCGCCACCGTGCCGATGATGATCGTGACGACCGGGCTGCGGCTGAGCGGCAGGTACACGACCGCGTAGAACAGGAGCCCGAACAGCGCCATCAGGGCAACCGCGCCGGCATAGCCGACCGGCATCGGAAGACCGAAATGCAGCAGGGTGGTGACGCCGGCGAAGGTCCCCAGCATCACGAATTGGCCGGCAGCGAAATTCACGACGCCGGTTGCGGAATAGACGATCACGAAGCCGATCGCGGCCAGCGCGTAGACGCTACCGAGCGCAAGCCCGTTCGTGACGAGTTGGATGAGATCAGCCATGGGATTCTGCCGCGAGCCGCGAGTAGCGGCCGCGGAGACCCCGCGGCCGCAGCGTGGCTCAGTCGAGCTTCACGTTCTGCACGAGCTCGAGGCTCTTGGTGCCGCGCTTGGCCTTGACGACCGCAAGGTCGTGCACGCCGTTCCCCTTCGCGTCGAAGGTGTAGGGATGGCCGATGCCGGGCCATTCCTTCGCGGAGGCGATCCAGTCGCGGAGCGCCTTGGGGTCGGTCCCGACCTTGCGCATGCCCTCGGCCATGAGCATCGCGCCGTCGTAATAGGCGAGGCCGTAAGGGTCCGCGTCCGTGCCGAACTTCGCCTTGTAGCGTGCGCCGAAGTCCTTCATGCGCTCGCCGACGCTCGCATCCACGAAGGCGTCGACCACGCCCCAGACGTTGTCGAGATCGGCGGCCGAAAGCAGCTGCAGGGCGGCCGGCACGAAGGCCGCGGAGGATGCCACGATCGGCATCTTCAGGCCGAGCGCCTTCGCCTGGCGGAGGACGAGCGCGCCGTCGGCCGGGTAGCAGAAGATGAAGACGACATCCGCACCCGAGGAGCGCAGGCGCAGCAACTGGGCGGAGAAGTCCTTGTCGTTCTGGCCATAGGCCTCGCTCGCCGCGACCTTGATGCCGGCCGCTTCCAGCTGCTTCTGGGCGACCGCCGCGCCGCCCTGGCCGAAGTCGTTCTGGATATAGAGGATTCCGGGCTTGCTCGCCTTCAGGGTGCCGGTCGCGAACTGCGCCATGGCGCGGCCGGCCAGGCTGTCGGAGGGACGGATGCGGAACATCCAGGAATTCCCGTTCTCGGCGACGGCATCCGCTCCGCCCGCATACATCACCGGAATTCCGGCCTTGGCGACCTCCGGTGCGACGGCGAGATTCTGGGTGGAGTAGCTCGTGAGGAACGCGAAGGGGGGCTTCGTCTCCTGAACCAGCTTCACGAAGGCCGAGACGGCGGTGCTGTTCGACGCGCCGGCATCCTCGATCACGATCTTGATCTGGCGGCCATTGATGCCGCCGGCCTTGTTGATGTCCTCCTCGGCCATCGTCAGCGTGTTGAAGTACTGCTTGCCCGTGAGGGAGAGCGGGCCGGTGGTCGGGACGGTCGCGCCGATCGCGATCGGGCCATCGGCGGCGGAGGACATGGCCGTTCCGGCCAGGAAGACGGCTGCCGCCGTCGCGAGAACCGCCCGTCGTGTCTGTCGCATGTCCGTTCCCCGTCGAGTGTCTGATCGAATGTGCTTGGAAGTTCCGGAAAAAGGAACTATGTTCCGGAATTCAGTTTGGAGCCTAAGGTGCCGAGCCGGATTGTCAATCGCGCTTCTCGAGGCAGCGTGCCCATTATCCAAGCAGGGCGGAACGGCGATGCCGAGCCTTCCCCCGGCGGCCCCCTCGACCGCTACATGAGCGTGCTCGAACTCGTCGCCGCGTTCCCGGGTGCGGTCACGATGAGCGACGTCTGCGCGGCCCTGGACATGCCGAAGACGAGCGCGCACCGGCTCCTTGCCGGGCTGTCACGGGCTGGGCTGGTGGAGGGCGGAGGGCGGCACCGTGCCTATACGCTCGGCAAGAGGCTCGTGCGGCTTCTTCACGCCTCGGCCGAGCAAGGCTGGCTCGAGACGCTCGCGCGGCCCGCCATCGAGGCGCTCGCGGCCGAGCGGGGCGAGACCTGCTATCTGACGCGCCTCGTCGGCCATGCGGTGAGGGTGGTGTTCAGCATCTCGCCCGAGGTGCAGTGGCGCAGCTATGTGCAGCCGGACCTCCAGATGCCCCCGCACGCAGCCGCGACCGCGAAGGCGATCCTGGCGTTCCAGGCACCTGCGATCGTGGAGAAGGCGCTGGAAGGTGAACTCGTCGCCCTGACAAGCCAGACCTGCACGGATCGAGAGAAGATCCTGAAGGATTACGAGACGGTGCGGGAGAAGGGATACGGCACCTGCGTGTCGGAGATCGACGAGGGGCTCGGCGCCCTCGGCTACCCGGTGCGGCTCGCCGACGGCTCCATCCTCTACAGCGTCGGCCTCACCGGGCCGGTGCAGCGCATCTTCAACGACGACCTTCCGGTGAGGCTCGCCAGCCTGGAACAGGCCGCAACAGCACTGAGCCGCTCGCTCTCGCAGGGCGCCGAAATCGCCAGTCGCTCCTAGAACGAGCGTTCGGGCGAGGGGCAGCCTCGCGGCCGCGGGGAGCTCTCAGCCGATGACCGCGTCAATGTCGCTTTGAGTGAGCCCAGCCTCAGCCAAGACCTCTCGCGTATGCTCTCCGACGCGCGGCGGCGCCGAACGGATGCTGGGTTGCGTCCGGCTCCAGGTTGCGGGCGGCGAGGTCAGCCGGATGCGGCCCTCGGAGGGGTGGTCCATCTCCTGGAAGAACCCGACTGCTGCGAGATGCGGGTCGTCGATCAGGCTGTCGAGATCGTGCATCGGGCTGAACGGAATGTCGTGCCGCTCAAGGAGCTCCAGCCATTCGGCCGTGCTGCGCCTGGCGAGCTCCGCAGCCACGAAGCCGTAGGCCTCGTCGTAGCGGGCTGCCCGCACACGGATGTCGTGGAAGAGCGGGTCGGCCTCGAATTCCTCCGGCCGTCCGATCGCCTCGAAGAAGGAGCGCCAATGCGCGTCCGTGTAGACGAGGACGCAAAGATGGCCGTCGCTCGTGCGATAGGGGCGCCGGTTTGGCTGCAGCAGGCGCCCATAGCCCGGTGGGCCGAGTGACGGCTCGAAGCTGCGGCCGCCCATGTGGTCGCCGAGCACGAACTGCGCGAGCGTCTCGAACATCGGAACCTGGATGGACTGCCCGCAGCCGGTGCGATCCCGGTGCAGGAGCGCCGCGAGGATTGCGTGCGTGGCGTTCAGGCCGACGATGCGGTCGGCCGCAACGACGGGGACATAGCGCGGCTCGGCACCGCTCACCTCGGCGAAGAGCGCCGGGATCCCGGCTGCCCCCTGGATGAGGTCGTCATAGGCGGGCCTGCCGGCATACGGGCCCTTCTCCCCGTAGCCGACAAGGCTGACATAGACGAGGCGCGGGAAGCGGTCGCAGAGCTCCTCCGGGCCGAGGCCGAGCCTCCGCATGGCGGCGGGCCGGACGTTGTGCACGAGGACGTCCGCGCCCTCGCATAGCCGCAGCAGCGCGGCCCGGGCGGGTTCCTTCTTGAGGTCGAGGAGAATGCTCCGCTTGTTGCGGTTCCCCTGCATGTACATGGCGCCCATGCCCGGGCTGCGCATGGGCGGAGCATGGCGCATGATGTCGCCGCCCGGCGGCTCCACCTTGATGATGTCCGCCCCGTAATCCCCCAGGATCTGGGTGGCGAATGGCCCCATCATCACGGTGGTCAGGTCGATGACCCGAACCCCGGCGAGAGGGCCGGTCGGCCCTGCGGCTTCAGCCATGCCGGCTACCTTGCCTTCTCCAGCGCCGCCTTGAACGCCATCGCCACCTCCGTGCCCGGCTTGCCCCGCTTGTCGAGGTCCTTGGCCCAGTCCTCGGCTACGGTCGCGAAGGCCTTGGCGAAGACGGCCTTGTCGGCCTCGCTGAAAGCGATCTCCTTCATGCCGCCGGCCTTGATCTTCGCGGCTGCGGCGCCCTCGCCCTGCTCGAGGCGCTTGCAGCCCTCCCGTGTCGCGTGCTCGCCGGCCTCGGCCAGCGCCTTGCGGATATCGTCCGGCAGCGAGCGCCACTTCGTCTCGCCGATCGAGTAGGTGATCAGCGCCGTCCCGAAATTGAGGCCCACCGTTCCCGACTTCAGCAGCTTGCCGAGATCGTAGGAGGCGACGCTCTGGTAGGAGAGGATGGCGCCGTCGAGCGTTCCGCGGGACATCGACTCGTAGATCTCTGGCGCCGCCATCCGGACCGGAACGCCGCCGATCGAGCGCATCATCAGGTCCATGGCGCCGCCGGCGGTCCGGACCTTGAGGCCCGCGACGTCCTGGGCGGATGCGACGGGCCGGGGTGATGAGAGAAGGATCTGGTAGGCGGGAAGCGCTACCGTCACGAGGGGACGGATTCGGTTGGGCGCGAATTCCTTCTCGGCCAGGATGCTGCCGTCCCGTGAGAGTGCATAGAAGGCGAGCGATCCCTCGCACTGCGTCTGGAAGGCGCCAGGCAGTTCGGCGACGGCGGTCAGCGGCAGCTTGTCGGACGTATAGGACGGCACGAGGTACGATATGTCCGCCACGCCCGTCTGGGTGAGCGTGAGCATGTCCCGCGCCTTGCCGAGCTGCTCGGCCGGGAAATGCTGGAACTGCACCCGTCCGCCCGTCGCCTTCGTGACCGCCTCCATGAAGGGCTTGGCGACGGATTCGTGGATGACGTGGCCGTTCGAGAGCGAGTCTGCGAGCCGCAGCGTGATCGTGCTTTGAGCGTTGGCGGCTCCGGACGCGAGCATCGTCCCGAAAGCGAGGGCAACAAGCCTCGTCATGCGTCTCCTCCGATTCATCTGCGATCTCCGTCGCTGGATTCCCACTACATCATCCGGGGCGGAAGCAAAGCCGGCCTCGTTGGGCGGCTAGCGAGCGTGTTCGGGGGACTCAGCCTCCGAGATAGGCGCTCCGCACCTCGCTGTTCCCGGACAGGTCCGCGGGGCTTCCCTCCAGCACGACGCGGCCCTGCTTCAGGACATAGGCGTAGTCGACGGATTTCAGGCTGAGCTGCACGTTCTGCTCCACGAGGAGCAGGCTCAGGCCGGCGCGGGTCAGCGAGCCGAGCACCTCGAAGATCTCGGCGACGACCCGCGGCGCGAGCCCGATCGAGGGCTCGTCGAGAACGAGGAGGCTCGGCCGGGTCATCAGCGCCCGGCCGATCGCCACCATCTGCTGCTCGCCGCCCGACAACGTGCCGGCGCGCTGCCGCGCGCGCTCCCGCAGCCGCGGGAACAGCTCGAACACGCGGCTCAGCCCTTCCTCGCGGCGCGCCTTCGCCTCGCCGAAGGTGCTGGCCGCCTGCAGGTTCTCCGTCACCGTGCATTCCGGGAACAGCAGCCGCCCTTCCGGCACCGTTCCGATGCCGGACCTGACGCGGTCGGACGCCTTCGATGCGCCGAGAAGCCTGTCGCCCCACCGCACCGCACCAGAGCGTGTCGGAAGGAGACCATTGATGGTCTTCACCAGCGTGCTCTTGCCCGCCCCGTTCGAGCCGACGAGCGCCACCTTCTGCCCGCTCTCGATGACGAGATCGATGCCGTGGAGCACCTGCACGGCGCCATAGCCGGCGTGAACGCCCTCCAGCACGAGCCTGGTCATGCCGCGGCGCTCCCAAGGTAGGCGTCCTGCACCGCCGGATCCGCGAGCACTTCCTCCACGTGGCCCCGTGCGAGCATCGCACCGAAGTTTAGGACGATCGCGTTGCCGCACAGCCTGCGGATGATCGGGACCGAATGCTCCACCATGAGCACGGTGATCCCGCTCCGGTTCAGGGCCGTGACCTGCTGGCAGAGTTCCTCCGCCTCGGTCGCTGTCAGGCCGGCCATCATCTCGTCGAGCAGGAGGAGCTTGGGTTCGGTCGCGATGGCGCGGGCGATCTCGAGGCGCCGCATCTCGGCAACGCTCAGGCGCTCCGCATCCTCCTCGGCGAGATCCTGCATGCCGACACGCTCCAGCGCCAGGAATGCGTGGGCACGCGCCTCCGCAGGCTGCCGGTAGCGCCCGTAGGAGGCGACCATGACGTTCTCGACCACGGTCATGCCGTGGAAGGGCCGCACGAGCTGGAAGGTCCGGGCGAGTCCGAGCCGGCAGATGTCGTGCGGGCGCATGGTGTCGATGCGCCGGCCGGCGAAGCGGACGCTGCCGGTCGAGGGCGGGATGAGGCCGGAGATGCAGTTGAACAGCGTCGTCTTCCCGGCGCCGTTCGGGCCGATGATCCCGAACACCTCGCCTGCCTCGACCGAGAAGCTGACGTCGGAGAGCGCCTGCAATCCGCCGAAGGAACGGCCGAGATCCGAGACCTGGAGCAGGGGCGTGCTCAAAACCCGGCTCCCTTCAGGGCAGGGTGGCGACGGAGGGCGGAGACGAGGAGACCTCCGAGGCCGCGCGGCAGCACCAGCGCGAGCACGACGAGCAGCAGGGCATAGGCCACGATGTTGATGCCGGTGAAGCTCGAGCCGAGCGTCGTGCGCAGCACCTCGCCGGCCGGGATGAGCAAGGCGGCCCCGAGGAGCGGTCCCCAGAGAAGGCCGAGCCCGCCGATGATCGCGAAGACGAGAAGCTGGATGGACAGTTCCACGCCCAGCGTCGAGCGCGGGTCCACGAAGGCGAAGCAACTGGCGAAGAAGGCCCCGCCGATCGCCGTCACGCTCGCACTGAGGGCGAAGACGAGGAGCTTGTAGCGCATGGCCGGCACCCCGAGCGCCTCCGCCGCGCCCTCGTTGTCACGAATCGCCCGCCAATAGGCGCCCGGCCGCGAAGAGAGCACGGCTTGGCCGACCAGGAGCGTCACCGTCAGGATGACGAGGATGATCAGGCCGAACGGCCATTTGTGCTCGAACTGGAGGTAGCGCAGCGGCTCGTCCATGCCGGGCATCATCAGCCCGTCCGACCGGCCGAAGATCAGGGTCGCGGAGACCAGCGAGAAGGCGACCTCGCTGAAGGCAAGGGTCGCGATCGAGAAGAAGTAGCCGCGAAGGCCGTAGCGGAAGCAGAGCAGCCCGATCAGCAGGGACGCCGCGACGGCGAGCGCGGCGGCGATGGGCCAGCTCGTCAGCGGCCCGAGCGCAAACCCCACCTGGCCATAAGCGACCGTATAGGCTCCGATGCCGAAGAAGAGGGAATGACCGAGCGACACGAGACCCGTGAAGCCCGCCATGAGGTTCCAGGCGACTGCGACGGTCCCCATCATGGCGGCCATGATGTAGATGTCCATGTAGTAGGGATCGGCGAGACTCGCGACGAAACCCGCTGCCGCGAGCGCGCTCGGGACCAGGGCCGGGAGAAACCGTCTCATCGGCGCCACCCGCCGACCGGCATCAGACCTTCGGGGCGCACCAGCATCACCAGAATGAGAAGGGCGAAGGGAACGGCTGCGGCCACCGAGGCCGTAAGCCATGCGGCAGCGAGGCTCTCGGCCAGTCCGACCAAGAGGGCGCCGAGCAGCACGCCGCCGAAGCTGCCCATGCCACCGACGATCACGATGACGAAGGCCTTCAGGGTGAAGAGCGCCCCGACATGCGGGTTGACGTAGAGGACAGAGACGAGGAGCGGCCCCGCGACGCCGAGCGTCCCGATGCCGACCGCCATCGCCCAGCGATAGGTGCGCCCGATATCGATCCCGGAGAGGACCGCGCCGTCGCGCGATTGCGACACGGCCCGCATCACGAGGCCGAAATCGGTCTTCTGCAGGACGACGTAGAACACCGCGAGGAGCAGCAGTGATGCCGTTGCCGCGATGGCGTGCGGAAGCTGCAGGAGCGCCGGTCCGAGCCAGATGCTGGCGGTCGAGCGGTCCTGGGTGATCACGAAATTGTCCGCCTTGAAGACGACCAGCGCGAGGTATTGCAGCAGCAGCGACAGGCCGAGCGTCACCGCCATCTGGTTGATCTCGGGCACGCGGATCGCCGGCCGGATGAGGCCCTCGAAGAGCCCGATCCCGAACAGCATCAGGACGGGCGTGACGATCAGGACAGCGAGGATCGGGTCGAGGCCGAGGAAGGCCCAGGCGAGGTAGCCGCCATACATCCCGATCATCAGGAATTCGCCATGCGCGAAGTTCACCACGCGCATGACGCCGAAGACGAGGGTCAATCCGACCGCGACGAGCGCGTAGATCGCCCCGTTCGTCAGGCCGCTGAGCAGCGCCTGAAGCAGGATTGTTCCGGACACGATGCTTCCCAGGCGCTGCGAGCTCGGATCAGCCCTGGATCTTCACCGGGGCGCGGGCCGCGACGTTCTCAGGCCACACCGTCACGAACTTGCCCTCGACCGCCTGGACGACCACGCATTTCGCCGGCGACTGGCCCTGCTCGTCGAAGGACAGGACGTCCTGCGGGAGGAGAGAGGCGGGCCCGTCGGTGATCTTGAGGGTGCGGAGCGCGTCCCGGATCGCATTGCGGTCGGTCGACTTCGCGGCTTCCGCGGCGAGGACCAGCGCATAGGTGGCCGCGAAGGCCTGTGCCTGGTTGCTGAGCGGGGTCTCGCCCGGATGCGCCTCGGCAAACGCCTTCACGAAGGCCTCGGTCGCCGGCTTCTTCAGGTCAGGCGACCATTCCACCACGCCGAAGCTGCCCTCGGCCGGCTTGCCCGAGGCAAGGACCGTCTGGTTCACATGCGCGCCGCCGAAGCCGACATAGATCGGCCGGTAGCTCTGGGCCATGAGGGCGCGCAGGAGAACGGTGGAGTCCTCCGCATAGGCGCAGGTGAGGAGCGCCTCGGCGCCGCTCGTCCGCAGCTTGGTGGCGATGGTCGAGAAGTCGGGCGTTCCGGTCTTGAAGGTCTCGTCCGCGACAACGGGGTAGCCCCGCTGCGGCGCCACCTTCGAGTAGTTCGCGTGCACGGCCTGGCCGGCCGGACCGTCCTCGGTCGCGAGCGCGACCTTGCTGATGCTCGTGCCCTTGGACTTCAGGTAGTCGAGGAAGTCGGCCACGTAGCCGCCGAACCACTGCGCCTTCACGGCGGTCCGGAAGACGTATTTCATGCCCTGCTCGGTCAGGGCGTCGTTCACGGCACTGGTGATCATGAAGGGCGTGCGATTGCGCTCCGCCACCTGGGCCGCCGGGATGGTCGTGGCGGAGGCCCAGGCGCCGATCAGGACGCTCACGCGCTCGCGGCTGATGAGGCGCTCGGCTTCGGCGCGCGACACCTCGGGCTTAGACTGGATGTCGGTGACGATCAGCTCCAGCTTCGCGCCGCCGAGAGCTTTCAGGCCGCCGCTCTCGTTGATCTGCTTGGCCGCCAGCTGGTGCGCCTTGAGCATGCGGATGCCGTCGGAGGCGTGCACGCCCGTCGTCGGCACCAGGACGCCGATCTTGAGGGGACCCGCGCCCTGGGCGCGGACGATGGACGGCATCGCGACGGCCGCCGTGCCCAGCAGCAGCGAGGCGCGGCGCGTGAGAGTGATGGACATGTTTCCCCCTTTCGCTTTGTGCTTGGTGTGATCAGGCGGGCGTGAGGACGGTGCGGCCGACGACCTTCCCGTCCCGCAGCATCGTCAGCGCATCGTTGGCAGCCGAGAGCGGCATCCGGGTCACCGGGATCGGCGGCACCTTCCCGGCCCGGACGAGCGCCATCAGTTCGGTGAGCTCGGTGAGGTTGCCGACGAGGCTGCCCACGATCGTGATCCCGCGCATCGGGATGAAGGGGAGGGGCCACGGCGCCGATCCGCCGAACAGCCCGACGATGATGAGCTTGCCGCCCTTCTCCAGGCAGTCGAAGCCGAGGGAGGCGGTTGCCGGCGCACCGACGAGGTCGATGGCGACGGATGCCTGCTCGCCGAGGATCGCGGCGATCTGCGCCGCGGCATCGGGTGAGGCGCCGTCGATCGCGGCCTTGGCTCCTGCCTTCAGCGCGGCCTCGCGCTTCGCCGGATCGAGCTCGACCACGATCGCGCCGGCCCCTCCCATCCCCTTGAGGATCGCGAGGCACATGAGTCCGAGCCCGCCGGCCCCGATGATGACGATGGGCTTCTCGTAGAGGCTCCGGCCCGCCTTCTTCAGCGCACTGTAGGTCGTCACGCCCGAGCAGGCGTAGGGAGCGGCCTCGGCAGGATCGATGTCGCCCAAGTCGAGCAGGTAGCGCGAGCGCGGCACGAGGACGTGCTCGGCATAGCCGCCATGGCGGGCCACCCCGAGGAACTGCGCCTTCGCGCAGAGATTCTCGTTCCCGGCCCGACAGACGGAACACTCGCCGCAGCCGATCCAGGGATAGACGAGGTAGTTCCGGCCGGCTTCGATCCTCGTGGCCTGCGGCCCTGCCGCGATGGCTTCGCCGGCGATCTCGTGGCCGAGCGCCAGCGGAAGCTTCGTGCCGCGATCCTTCAGGGACAGGATGCGGCCGTTCCCGAGGTCATAACCACCTTCCCAGAGGTGGAGATCGCTGTGGCACACGCCCGCGCCCTTGACGCGGACGAGCACCTCGTCCCCCGTCGGCTCGGGCAGGTCGCAATCCATGGCGACGAGCGGCCGGCCGAATTCGGTGACGCAGTAGCAGCGCATGCGGGGATCTCTCGAAGGGAAGGAAGAACGCGGCTTCAGCGGCAGGTGAATCCGCCGTCGACCGGCAGCGCTACGCCCGTGACGTAGGAGGCGTCGTCCGAGGCGAGCCAGAGTGCCGCCTGCGCCATCTCCTCCGGCCGGCCGACACGACCGAGCGGGATCGCGGCCATGATCTTCTTCTGGTTCTCTTCCAGCCCCGCCTTGTCATCCCCGCGTCCGAGGAAGAGCGGCAGCATCGGCGTGTCCGTAAGGCCGGGACAGACGACGTTCACCCGGATCCTGTCCGGTGCGAAGCGCTGGGCGAGCGACTTGGTCAGCCCCACGACGCCGAATTTCGCGGCCGAGTAGACGGGGCTGAACATCGAGCCGACGAGGCCGGAGACCGAGGCCGTGAACACGATCGCACCGCCGCCGCGCTTGCGCATGTGCGGCGCGGCCTCGCCCGCGCAGATCAGTGCGGAGGTGAGGTTGAGGCTGATCGCATTCTCGTACTCGGCGAGGTCGACGCCCTCGACCGAGGCCGGTCCAGGCGTCCCGGCATGGCTCCAGAGGATGTCCATGCCGCCGAGCCAACCGGCTGTCTCGGCGACGGCGCGCTTGCAGCCGTCCGGGGTCGAGAGGTCGGCTACGAAGCCCTTGGCTTTGCCTCCTGCAGCATTGATCTCGTCGACCACCGCCGAGAGGCGGCCCTCGTCGATGTCCACCGCCGCGACCGTCGCACCGTTCTCGGCAAAGAGCCGGCAGCCGGCGCGCCCCATCCCCGATGCCGCAGCCGACACGACGGCGAGCTTGTTCTTGAGCCTCATGCCCCTGCTCCGAACTGCTGTACGTAGAATCGCGCGGATGCCGCGCCTGTGCGGACGCTGACCGCATTGCTCAAAACCAAGGAGAGGCACTCGGGAACCGCAGCGGGCGAGCGCATCGGCGCGCCCTCCGACTGGGCCGCGGCGATCGAGCTGCGGCCTTCACATTCCGCTTGCGCTACGCGCGGCTGGCAGGCGGGCAATCGGCCTGCCAGGTCCTCCGCAGCAACGTCTCGCCCGCACCATAGAGCCGGTGGCACCACCGCCCTCCCGAAAAGATGGCTGCTTTGTTCCAGCCTTGAACAAAACGTACATGCAAATGAATGCGCGTCAACATAACAGTCGCCCGGCGGTGAAAATTGCGGAGGGCTCTGGGACAGCCGCGCCTTGCGAGTTAGGGCGCACTGGGCGTTCGTGAACTCTCACTCCATCAAGCTGAACTGATCCACCGCCGGCCCGCCGCGGGTTCCGTGTAATGATGCGGGCGCGCGAAACCTCCCGGAGGTCCCGCTCAATCGGCCTTGGCGCCAGAGGCAGCCACCATCGCGGCCTGCCTGGGGATCTCTTCCATGAGGTAAGTCGTGACCTGCTCCGGAGGGCCGACGGCAAGGGTCAGGCCGAGGTCTTTCATCCGCTCCTTCGTGGACGGTGCTTCGGCGATCTCGGCCAGCGTGGTGTTGAGCCGGCCGATCACCTCGGGCGGCGTTCCGGCAGGGGCGAGAAGGGCAAAGCAGGTCTCGCTCACGAGGTCGGGATGACCGAGCTCCCCGGTGGTCGGAATCTCGGGAAGCACCGTGGAGCGCTCCTTGGAAAAGACGGTCAGGGCGCGGATCGTCCCGGCCCGGACATGGGGGACGGTCATCGGCAGGACAGGAAGGATCGCGTTCAGGCGGCCTCCGAGCAGTTCCGTCAGCGCCTGGCTGGGCTGGGTGAACGGCACATGCACCAGGCCGCCGCCGGCCTTCCGGCTGACCATCTCGCCGGCGAGGTGCCAGGAGCTCCCGACCCCGGCCGAGCCGTAGAAGGTCGCCCCGTGATGCGCCTTCGTGTGCTCGATGAACTCCGAAAGAGACTTGACCGGGCTGGCCTGGCTGACCGCCAGCACGTTCGGCGTGCAGCCGATCATGCCGACAGGCGCGAAATCGCGCTTCGGGTCGAACCCGACATCTCGGTAAAGCGCCAGATTGGTCGCCATCGGACCGGTCCAGGATAGCACGATCGAATAGCCGTCCGGCCGGGAGCGCGCCCCCTGGGCCATTCCGATGTTCCCGGCGGCTCCGGGCCGGTTCTGCACGACGACGCTCTGCTTGAGGCGGCTTGCGAACTCCTCCGCGAGCAGCCGGGCGAGCGAATCGGACGAGCCGCCGGCACCGGCCGGAAGGAGCAGCATGATGGGCTGGCGCTCGGGCCAGGCGTCGCCCGCGAAGCTGGGACCTGCGCCAGCCAGTGCGAGCGCGGCAGCCGCCGCTCGGAAGAGAGTTGGGGGGCTCATGCGGATCCCTTTTCGGCCGAATGGATCATCGTCACACGTGTTGGAACGAGCGCTCGGTCCACGAGGCAGGAATTCAGGCCGACGACTGGCCGCACGCGCGAGCCAGGAGCGCTGGTGGCCCACTTCCCCGTCCCGGCGACCCCGTTCACCGCGAGCGGATCGATTTCGCGCCGCAGCTTGTCAGCTTCCGTGCGGCTCGACGTCCTGAGCGCCACGCGGAGGATCACCTCGTGGGGCTCGTCCCGGAGGGGCGGAGAGGCCTCGCGGTGAACGGCGTTGATGCCGAGATAGTCGAAGCGGAGCTCATCGGCGCGCAGGTCGACCTTCCGGAAGCGCTCCTCCAGGAGGGCCTGCGTCGCACGAGCCCGGGCGAGCGCGCCGGGCCCCGCAAAGATGACCATCTCCTCCGTCATGAAACCCTCGCGCAGTCCGACGACGCCGGCTTGGAACGACCCGCTCGAGAGACCTTGCGCCGACAAGCTGAAGCCGATGAAGGTACAACCGGTTGGCGGGCGTTCTCCTTTTTTCAGGTGGGCTGGACCGGAAGCCGAGCATTCCGATTTCAGAGATGAAGCATCTCACATCTGTGCTCTGCTTGGTCGGCACGGCTGCGCTCGTCTCGCGCGGGTTCGTACGTTGGGGCGAGCCGGAGGTAAAAAGGAGGGACATCGCGTCGTGAGCGTGCCTCCGCGTGCCCGCGCCCGAGACGCTTGCCGCATATCCCTGCGGGGTCGTCCGCCTATGCTGCTACATCTGAGGGCGGAAGGGAGGCTATAAGCTCGCTCGAATGGTGGCGCAGTACGGTCCTGAGCGGTCGCTGCTCCAACGGCTGGCAGCTCTATTGGCTGACTGCCCAGCCCGCGATCCGTCTCTGTACGATCACGCTCAGGGTAGGAGCGACCGCGGTCGCGCCAAGTTCGCCGACTGCGGTCCGATCCAGCCAATGCCCGACCTGCCCCTGGCATACGCAGGGTCAGGTCGATCGAGGGCGGGACGGGCGCGCCGCCATCCCGGCATGCAGGCCGCAGCCCGTAACGCGCTCGCAGCCCGCGAGCGTGCGATCAGGATGGTCGCGAGATCGTGCGTGTCACGGTCGTCAGCGCACATGCTGACGGCATCGTCGTGGTGATACCTTGCGACAGGCGGGCAAGTCGCCGATGGCACGGCAGGGATGCGGCTCCTGGAGCGACGGCCTGACTGCAGCATCCTGCACGCCGATAGGGAACCAACACCGACGTGATACGTCGAAAGGCGAGGGAAGCGGGGCGGCTCTCAATGTCCTGTCCAAGGTCACCAGACGTCGGAAGGCGTGCTTCTCTCGCGCTCTTGACCGCAGCCACGACTCCATCGAGCGCACGTTCTGCCGTCTCACGGATTTTTGGCCTCCCTACGACCCGCTACGCTCGGCTCACACCGTGTCCCTCACCCATAAGCTGCCGATCTCCCTGTGTAATCCCGGCGGCGCAGCCCGCCCGCGGCCGTGACAAGGCTCGAAAACTCTAGCTTCCGGTGCTCCAAAGAAGGGGTGCGGACCACACCAACCCCGGGCTCCAGCCACGACCGGAGGAGGTCAGGGGCTCAGGTCAGGGGCTGTATGTCTGCCTAGGTGCGCCTCAGGTCAGCCCGGCAGCGAGTCTGGCGTCCCAATGTCCCGTCCGAACCAGGTCCGCAACTTCCTTTTTGAGCTGAGTGAACAGGACTTCGCTTGCAGGGCTAAGTGGTCGGAGATCGTTCTTGCAGAGAGAAACACTCCAACTCAGTGCCGGTCTTTCGATAGCTAGCGCCGCCACGTAGCCGCCTATCAGCTCTTGTCGGACGGCGGTCATCGGAAGCACACTGAACCCTTCGCCGTGATGAGCAAGCTCAACCATCAAGCTCAGAGCATCCACCTCCACGAAGCGCGCAGGCTGCAATCCTGCCTC